>WQXX01000007.1 GCA_009781535.1 Coriobacteriia bacterium
ATTGTGACTATTATTATAAACAAGTTGATAAATAAAGAACAAGATTTGCTGCAGGTCGCTTACGAAGTTGTTGTCCAGGCTGGGATTAATGCTGGAACGAGCAGATTGGGTAGCCCGGATGGACTTTTAGCTGTTTGAGCTGGATACGCCGGTGAGGTCAAAGGGCGGAATGAAGCTCTCGAGTGCTGTCCCGCCTTCTTGCATGAAGCTGTTTGTTACCCCCAGCTCAAGTGCGAAGTCGATGAGCTCGCTGTATTCCTCCTCGGTAACCGTACGTCCGATTTCCGGATAATCGCTGCAGCGTGGCATGGGGGTGTACTGGTTCATGAGGCTGTAGCAGACCGCGTTGCCTACAGCTTCAAAGACCTGCCGTACGACCTCCTTTGAATCCTTAAGGGATCCCGGCAGCATCAGGTGCCGGACGATAACCCCGCGTTGCATGATCTGGCTGGGATCTACGCGGTATTGCCCGACTTGCTCAACCATCGCTGTAAGCGCGAGTAGGGCGATCTCTGGATAGTCGGGAGCATTCGAGTATCGTGCTGCCAGTTCGCGGGAGGCATACTTGAAATCCGTGAGATAGATGTCCACCACACCGGCAAGCCCCCTGATTGCCGAAAGGGTTTCATACCCGCTTGTGTTGTAGACAACAGGCAGGCCCATGCCCATCTCGCGTGCCATCCGAACAGCGGCGATGATCTGCGGTGCATAGTGCGTTGGCGTGACGAGGTTGATGTTGTGAGCGCCTTGGTCTTGGAGTTCAAGGAACATCTCCGCAAGCCGCCGGACAGAAACCGCCTCTCCGACACGTCCCGAGGAGATCTGCTCATTTTGGCAATAGATGCAATGCAAAGGGCAGTTAGAGAAAAAGACGGTGCCGCTACCACCAGTACCGGAGATCGGCGGCTCCTCCCAGTGGTGCAGGGCTGAGCGTGCAACGCGCAGGGTATCGTCAGCGCCACAGATGCCATGTTGCCCTGCCGCGCGGTTCGCGCCGCAAGCTCGAGGGCAGAGCTTACACGAGGTGGGGAGAAGTTCGTTCATGCTGCCTCTCTGGTTGATGATCCAGTTTGAAGAAAGCCAGCCCTGCGCGGTTTCGCGCAGGGCTGGCTTTAATTGTCAATACTCTGGTCGTTTGTCGGACACACGCACGCTGCCTGTCATTCTCCCGCTAGACCCCAGATCAGGTCTGGGGCGACAAAAACAGCGTGGCTCTACTATATCTCGCGTGAGGAGCGGCGTCTGGACCAGACCACGATGCAGCCGGCGCCGAGCACGAGAGCGGACAGGACGAGCACCCATGTGAGCATATTGCCGTTGTCGCCGGTAGGAGGTGTATCATTTACGCCCAGCCAAGGAGTATCAGGTATGCCCATAATGGTCTTTGTCGTCCAGGGTATCAGCCGCTTCATGGAATTCTCAAACCCGTAACCTGTGTCATCGTCCGTCACCTTTGCGGCCCACCAGAAACCACCAGCGTTCTCGGTCTTGTCGTTTTTAATATCAATTATCTTCGCAGCGTGTGCATCACCGATAGTAGAGTATCCGTGATTGTGGTCGACAACGTAGCCGCCAGTGTTAATCACGTCACCAAACAGAGGATAATCCTGCGGGCTGATGAAGAGCGTGTTGGCTACTGCGTCCTCATCCACCATGCCACAAATGCCACCGAGGTAGCTGGCGTTCGTCGTAATGCTTGCTGCGACGTTTAAGCTAGCCATGGAGATGCTGTTGAGCACACAGACACCAAAACCGGGATAATTAATGGCTGAGGTATAGCCTGTGATGCCACCTAAATAGATCTCGTCGATTGTGCGTGCTTCGGCTTCCTCGATTGTACGTGGTTCGGCTTCCTCGATTCCGATGGAAGTATAGTAGACCATTGCGTTGACGATGGCGCTGCAACTGTTCGAGCCGGCAATGCCGCCAAGGTAGTATTTAGCCAGACAAGTCATATAAACATTGGCAATGAGCACCTCTCCGCCGTGTATCTCGACGTGATTGATGACACCTGCGTACAGATTGGCACTGTTGAGTTCTTCGCTGTCCGAGGCATAGCCTACAACTCCACCCAAGAATGCGGTTTCCAAAGCATCGCCAAGACGCACCGTCGGATTCTCGATAAACAGATTGCGGAATTGTGAGCCGAAAGAAATACCGGCGATCGAGCCGAGAGCTGCAACAGAATACAGATTATCATCAATATCAACGACTGGGTTGTTCAGTGCCAGATTGAGTATCTCGCAACGTTCAAGCATACCGAACAAACCGGCAAAAAAGACAGATCCCGGGATTGATTCCATTTCAAAATCATAACGCTCAACATTAATCACCAGCATGCCGCTGATCGTATGGCCCTGTCCGTCAAAGACAGTCTCGAGCATGCTCACAGGCCACCACAGATGAGCAGCCAGATTGATGTCGGCGCCAAGGAGAACCGTCCAGCCCTGATACAAGTCCCAACCTTCATCATCCAACTCGTACGCAAACAAGCCGAGTTCTGCAGCAGTGTAAATGGTAAGGGTCTTCGTAGACGTCTTCTTTTCTGCATAATCAGCAGCCCTGATACCCTCATCAAGCCAGTATTTATCGTCTGCTTTCGGGTCGAATGATTCCGGATCTGCCGCAGCTGGCAGAGCCATTGCAGGCAGCAGCGCAAAGGTGAGTAACAACGCCAATACCGCAACCAGTGACTTTCGAATCTTCTTCACGATCTTCCTCCTTGTTGCCGTGTGTCAAGCTCAAAACTGTCTGGCACTCAAATGCCCATCGCGTTTGGGCGCCATGTACGCTGGACCTTATGTACGCTGGGCCTTATGTACGCCGGACTTTATGGCATTGAGTCTTATGCGTGTCGAATTTTCTTTTCAGCTTTTCCCCACGCACAAAACACGCCGAACCATGACTAATCCCGCACACGTACACTATACTACGCCTCGTGTTCCTGTGCATGAGGATTCAAAAAAAGAAAGTAACAAAAATGTCGCCCCAGACCTGATCTGGGGCCCAGCGGGAAACTGGTCGGCAGCCTGCGTGTGTCCGACAAACAACGTATGCATTGTTTGGTGCTTTTGTAGTACTGGATTGCCACGACCTTCTGGCAAAGGTCTCGCAATGACGCTTCCGGAAGCGTGCCAGGAACGAGAAAAAACTGCGCAAACGACACCCCAAAAACGACTTAAAGAGAATTTTACCTCCGGAGCACAAATTCCCCGAAAAAACCCCATAATCTTGTGATACCATCATGTAAGCATAATTCTCCTGCGAAACACAAATTCTTTAGAAAAACCGCTTTTCCTTGGGATATCATCATGCAAGAATAATTTTCCGCTGGAGCACAAATTCTTTTGAAAAACCTCTTTACCTTGAGATATCATCATGCTATAGTGAGCTCTGCTGTATATGCTAGAAATGCGATAGCATACATAGCATTGGGAGTCTGAAATAGCGCAAATCGGACTCTCGGTGTTGTTCCAGATCCTACGGGGGTAACGGACCAGGAAACGTATATTGGTAGGTCGTCTAAACTGGTAAGGAGGGATTATGGAAAGTCTTTTAGATGTAGCGGTACTATCGCGCTTCCAGTTCGCGTTTACTGTCTTCTTCCATTTCCTATTTGTTCCACTGTCAATCAGCCTGGGACTCTTTGCTGCTTTAGCGGAAACGCGCTATTTCCGCACTCGTAAACCCGAGGACATGGCAGCAAGCAGATTCTGGGTAAAGATTTTCACCACCACATTCATTGTCGGAGTCGCCACAGGCATCACGATGGAGTTCAGTTTTGGCACCAACTGGGCCAACTACTCCCGTTTTGTTGGTGACATCTTCGGCGCGCCCCTGGCGGCTGAGGCGCTGCTCGCGTTCTTCCTCGAGTCAGTGTTCCTTGGCGTCGTCCTGTTCGCGCGCAAGAAGATCAAACCAGGTCTGTACCTCGCATCGATGTGGCTGGTATTCTTCGGGTCGGCGCTCTCTGCCTTGTGGATCCTCATCGCGAATTCGTGGATGCAGACCCCCGCAGGCTTTGAAACCGTCGATGCGCTCGGTAATGCTGTCGCAGCTGGCGAAGCAGTCAAAGCGCATATCACCGATTTTTGGGCAGCGGCGCTCAACCCAACGACTGTGCCACGCTATCTGCACACGGTCGATTCGCTGTTCATCCTTGGCTCGTTTTGTGTTATGGCCGTTGGGGCGTACTACATTCTTCGCAAGCGTACCCCCGCCCAGGTCGCCCACGGAAAGCAGTTCCTCAAGACTGGCGTTATCGTGGGAATCATCTCCGTCGTTCTAATGCTCCCCTTGGCACATATGCAAGCCGTAGCGGTTGCCGAACAGCAGCCTGCCAAACTTGCCGCCATGGAAGGGCAGTGGGAAGACGGACCGGTAAGCATGACCCTGTTCGGATGGGTCGATGCGAAGACCGGCACCACCAAAGCGATCGAGTTCCCGCTTGATGGCTTTATCAGCTGGCTTGCCACTGGGGATTTCAACACCGTTTATCCTGGTCTTAACACCATGGAGAATGGCCCTGTTGACCTCAGCGAGTATCCCGGCGTTGTACCGGATTCCTATCCAGGCGGGATTCCTCCGGTCAACCTCACGTTCCAATCGTACCACCTCATGATCATCATGTATGTTCTGATGTTCCTCTGGCTTATCTTTGCCATCATCTTGCTCAAGAGCGATCGCCTCAAAGAGAAGAAAGGCTTGGCGTACCTGGTCATCTTTGGGCCGCTTGTTCCCTTCCTGGCAATCCAGTCAGGTTGGATGGTTGCAGAGATCGGTCGTCAGCCGTGGGTCGTCTATGGCCTGTTACAGACCAATGACGCCATTTCGATGAGCGTAAGCGCTCCTGAGGTTCTCATCACCATCGTCCTCTTCCTCGTCTTTTATGCGTTCCTGTTCGTGGTCTGGCTGCGCCTTGTGTTCAGAATGATCAAGAAGGGCCCAGTCCTGGAAGTTGCTGGCGATGCGACAGCTAAGCTCGCGCCTGCTGAGTCCAAGGTTGCGGCTGCTGGAGCAAAAGACAAAGATTCTGACGTAGACACAAATTCAAAGGATGGTGAGTAACATGGCGTTCGCTTCCGCATTCATTGATCCGGTGCTGATGGCTCCCACACCGCTTCAGATCCTGTGGTTTCTGCTTATCGGCCTTTTAATCGCCGGTTACTTCATCCTTGATGGTTTCGACCTTGGTTCAGGCGCCCTGTATCCATTCATCGCCAAGACCGAGCACGAGAAGGCTCTCGTACGCAGAAGCGTCGGCCCCTTCTGGGATGGTAACGAAGTCTGGCTGCTCACGGGCGGCGGCGCACTGTTCGCAGCATTCGCCCCTGCATATGCCACCTCGTTTTCTGGCTTCTACCTTGCCATCATGCTGGTACTCTTCGGCCTTATCGCCCGTGCGATATCTGTCGAGTTCCGCTCGATCGGCAAAGACCTGCCTCGCTTTTTTGACGCAGCGTTCTTCATCGGTTCTGCCCTTCCTGCCCTGCTCTTCGGCGTAGCCCTTGGCAACGTCATCCAGGGTCTGCCGCTTGATGCCATGGGCGATTACGCGGGTCTGCCGCTTATCGGCCTGCTGCGTCCCTTCCCGTTGGCTTGCGGCCTGCTTGGCCTGAGCATCATGTTGCTTCAGGGCGCATGCTGGCAGGCGCTCAAGCAGCCGATCGGCAGTGAGCTTCGCGATCGCGCCGCAAAGCTGCGTGGTCCGCTCACCATCATCGCTCTCGCGCTGTTTGTTGTAAGCACGGCGCTGTACTTCCTGATCTGCCAGCCTCAGTTGGGCTTGGATCTTCAGAACGTGCTGCGTTACCTGGGCGTCGTTGTTGTCCTGGTCGGCGTTATCGCTGCCTATGCCTTCAAGAAGAAGGATCTTGCGAGCTTTATCTCAGTCAACCTCATCCCTGTTGGGCTGATCGTACTGTCTGCGGCTTCGCTGTTCCCGTACCTCATCCCCTCGCTTGGCCCCGGTCCTTCCATCACCGTTGCCAGCGCAGGCGGATCAGACCTGGCCTTAACCGCCATGACGATTATTGCTTGCATCGGTGTGCCGCTTGTGCTCGTATACCATGTGATCATCTATCGTACGTTCCGTGGTCGTCTGAAGGACGAGGATCTTACCTGATAGGAGAGGGCTTTAATCCTCAAAGGTTTTCTGATGGGGCGCCGCGGCAAAGCCGCGGCGCCCCTGCTTTTGCCGTTCATCCGGACAACCGTTCACGGAATGTAACAAAAAAACCCACATTAATCTCACATTGACACTTGAAAAGAGAAGCCATGAGCACTACTATATCTATGTTAAAGAAAAGTGTGGGGCACAATATGTAGTTGATGGCTTGCAAGTATATTGCAAGTAGCAGTGGAAACCCTATCAGAGTTGTTCTATATTGTGGTTTGAAGCGCCACGAATAACTTACGTGGCGGGTCAAAAGGAAGGCGGCATGGACATGTCAACAGAGTACGCCGCGGTTAACACAGCGGCAAACACAGCAGAAGAAGTAGGAGCAAACGCAATGCCGAAGGCAACAAAAGTAACCGTCATCATCAAGCGCGATGGCAGGACGGCAACATTTAATCTCGCGAAGATCACCAACGCCATCGAGAAGGCTTTTACGGCGCAGGGGTTCCTCAAGGAGCGCGCGGTCTATGAGAAGCTCGCCGGGCAGGTGCTCGCAAAGCTCGAAGCCGGCGCCATCGAGGGCATCCCGACGGTTGAGGGCATCCAGGATCTCGTCGAGGAAGTACTGGACGAGAACGGGCACTTCCAGATCGCCCGCGCCTACATCCGCTATCGTGATGAGAGGGCCCGCGTCCGCGTCATGAACACGCCTCTCATGAAAGAGGTCACCGAGATCACCAACTCAGCGTCACTTGACTCCAACATCAAGCGCGAGAATGCCAACATCGACGCCGATACCGCCATGGGCACGATGCTCAAGTACGGCTCGGCGGCTGCCAAGCAGTATTATCTGATGAGCATCTTAACCGATGAGCAGGTCAAGGCGCATCGCGACGGGGACATCCACATCCACGACCTCGACTTCTATACGCTGACCACCACCTGCTGCCAGATCGACATCACCAAGCTCTTCAAGGGTGGTTTCTCGACGGGGCATGGCGTATTGCGCGAGCCCAGCGACATCACGAGTTACTCTGCGCTGGCGTGCATCGCCATCCAGTCCAACCAAAACGACCAGCACGGCGGCCAGTCCATCCCCAATTTCGACTACGCCATGGCGCTCGGCGTCAAGAAGACCTATCGTCGCTTCTACAAGAAGAACCTTGTGGCGGCGCTCGATTTGCTGGCGGGCATCGAGGATACCAAGCTTGCCATCGACGCCATAGGCGCACGGGTCGAGGGCACAACCGGCCTTATCCCCACGCTTGTCATGGACGTTAATTACACCGCAGCAGAGCTTGGCGAGCTGATCGCAGAGTTCGGCGCAGCTGGGCTTACCCCTGATATCGCCACGCGTGCCCAGCGTTATGCGACCAAGCAAGCTTGGGCCGATACCGACAGGGCGACCCATCAGGCGATGGAGGCTTTTGTCCACAACCTCAACACCATGCATTCGCGCGCGGGCGCTCAGACGCCGTTCTCCTCCATCAACTATGGTATGGACACAAGCGCAGAAGGCCGCATGGTCATCAAAAACGTCCTGATTGCCACCGAGGAAGGCTTAGGCGGCGGCGAGACCCCGATATTTCCCATCCAGATATTCAGGGTCAAAGAGGGCATCAGCTACAACCCGGGAGATCCCAACTACGATCTGTTCAAACTCGCCTGTCAGGTCTCCGCCAAGCGGCTGTTCCCGAACTTCAGCTTCATGGACGCCAGCTTTAACGCCAAGGCCTACAAGGGTACTTCCGACACCGAGGTCGCCTACATGGGTTGCCGCACGCGCGTCATCGCCAATGTCTATGACCCAGATAACGCTGTGACCCCAGGGCGCGGCAACCTAAGCTTTACCTCCATCAACCTGCCGCGGCTTGCCATCCGTTCAAGAGGCGACATCGACCTGTTCTTCGAGATGCTCGACAAGAAGCTTGACCTTGTGTTCCGGCAGCTGCTCGACCGCTTTGCCATCCAGTCCAAAAAGCGCGTCTACAACATGCCCTTCCTCATGGGCCAGGGCGTGTGGACGGGTTCCGATGACCTCAAATGGGACGACGAGGTAGGAGAGGTCCTCAAGCACGGGACCTTCTCAATCGGCTTCATCGGCCTGGCAGAAACACTGGTCTCCCTGATCGGCGAGCACCACGGACAGTCGGAGAAGGCCCAAAACCTCGGTTTGGACATCATCGGGCATATGCGCTCCCGTATCGATGAGATATCAGCCAAGATGAAGCTTAACTTTACGCTGCTGGCCACACCGGCCGAAGGGCTTGCCGGACGTTTCGTCAACATCGACCGCGTCCGCTTTGGCGAGATCAAGGACGTGACCGACCGCGAGTATTACACCAACAGCTTCCATATCCCGGTTCACTTTGGCATCAATGCCTTTCGCAAGATTGAGCTTGAGGCGCCCTACCACGCGCTCACCAATGCCGGGCACATCAGCTATGTCGAACTCGACGGCGACCCGACGGAAAACGTCGAAGCCTTCGAGGCCATCATCCGCCACATGAAGGAAAGCGGCGTGGGTTATGGTTCGGTCAACCATCCGGTCGACCGCGACCCGGTGTGCGGTTTTAACGGCATCATCGGCGACAGATGCCCCAAGTGCGGGCGTGCCGAAGAAGGCATCCCCTTTGAGCGCATCCGCCGTATCACAGGCTATCTCGTGGGCACGCTTGACCGCTTTAACGATGGCAAACGCGCTGAGGAAGCCGAGCGTGTCAAGCACGGTCTGTCACGCACCGAGATTGAGTTGGAAAACGCTTCCGGCGCTGCCTGCTAGGGAGCTCTTCCAACCATGCATGTGCAAGTGAGACCTCATGGGTTCTGAGATGATTCGTCTATTCGGGACCGTCGACGATAGCATCGTCGACGGTCCCGGCATACGCTTTGCCATCTTTGTGCAGGGCTGTCCGCACCTCTGCCCTGGTTGCCATAATCCACAAGCACAACCCACCGCAGGCGGCACGATGACCTCGCTTGATGCGCTGATGGCGCGCATCGAGGCAAACCCGCTTATCAGCGGGGTCACCTTCAGTGGGGGAGAGCCCTTCGAGCAACCCGAGCCGCTCATAGCTCTTGCGCGTTGGGTGCGCCAGTATGAGCGTACCGACAAAGGCGGCAATAAACGCCCACCCCTGACCATCTGGGCCTACAGCGGTTACACCTTTGAGCAGCTCATCACAGGCACGCCCAGCGCGCAGGCAACCAAGCTGCTCAGCCTGTGCGACGTGCTCGTTGACGGCCCCTTCATCCAGGCGCAGGCAAGCTATCTGCTCAAATGGCGCGGTTCTGCCAACCAGCGCATCATCGACGTACCTGCCTCGCTTGCAGCCGGTAACGTGCTCCTCTGGCAGGCATAATTTCTCTCGAAAACGGAATGTGTGTCTCGCCTAAACTATATAAACGTGCATTTTCGTGATAATTAGGCAAAAAGAAACGTGTAATATCGTGATAATTCGGTATATGCAAACGCGTAATTTCGTGATAAAATCGTCGTTAGCATCATGCAATATCGTGAAATAGCTGGTAAACTGTACCAAAGAAGGTGCTACGATGGTATTAAAACGAAAGATTTACCAAAAATTACTTGATTGGAAGAAAGAAAGCAACGGCAAGAGTGTCCTGTTGCTTGACGGTGCGCGTCGTGTAGGAAAGAGCTTTCTGTGCGCCCAGTTTGGAACAAACGAATACAAGAGCATGATTATCGTCGATTTTGGGAACGTGGGAAAAGACGTCATAGATATATATGAGCACGACAGAAATGACCTCGATCTGTTTTTTGCAAAGCTTTCGTCCTTCTACCGCACCCAGCTGCATCGGCGGGAAAGCCTTATCGTTTTCGATGAGGTGCAGTTGTATCCTAAAGCCCGGCAGTTGCTCAAGTATCTGGTTGCGGATGGAAGATATGACTATATAGAAACAGGGTCGTTGCTTTCGCTGAAGAACAATGTGCAGGATATCGTGATACCGTCAGAAGAAGAACACCTCGAGGTATTCCCGTTGGACTTTGAGGAATTCCTTTGGGCGTTAGGTGATGAGACCACCGTCGCGCTGCTGAAAACCTGTTTCGAGAATAGAAAACCGCTTGGGCAGGCGATACACCGAAAAGTAATGAATGACTTCAGACAATACATCCTGGTAGGTGGTATGCCGCAGGCTATCGTTGAATACATCAGCGAAAAGGACTTCGCTTCG
This sequence comes from Coriobacteriia bacterium, assembly GCA_009781535.1. Taxonomy (GTDB): domain Bacteria; phylum Actinomycetota; class Coriobacteriia; order Coriobacteriales; family UBA8131; genus WRHU01. Next base: position 10,316 of record WQXX01000007.1, read on the forward strand.
GTGGATAGAATAAAAAGGCGTATCCTGACCCTGTATCGAAACGACATAAACAAGTATGCAGGTGCAAGCAAGAACAGGGTCACAGCGGTTTTTGATGCCTTGCCAGGTCAGCTTTCAAAGAAGGAGAAAAAATACAGACTCTCGGCAATCAACAAGGATGCGCGTTTGCGCAGCTACGAGGATGCCTTCATGTGGCTCGACGACGCCATGATTGTCAACCCTTGCTTCAATACAACAGACCCTGGTATCGGATTAGCCCTGAGCAGCGATCATAATACGCAGAAGGTCTATATGGCCGACACCGGGCTTCTTGTGACCCATGCCTTCTGGGACAACGAGTATATCGATAACGAGCTGTATCGCGCGATTCTTCTTGATAGGCTCAGCATCAATGAAGGCATGCTCATGGAGAATGCTGTTGCGCAGATGCTCAGGTGTAATGGGCATCGTCTCTTTTTCTACTCAAGAACTGATATTGAGCACCGGCAAAACATGATGGAAATCGACTTCCTTATCACCAGAGAGAAAAAAGTCTGTCCAATTGAAGTAAAGTCATCGACATATCGTCAACATTCTTCTTTGGACAAGTTCAGAAGGAAGTATTCTTCGAGGCTTGGCGATGCTTTCATCTTATATACCAAGGACGTCATGATAAAAGACGGAGTCATCCACCTCCCTATCTATATGGCGATGTTCTTGTAGGTTGACAATAGCAAGCTATTTGCTGTTAAGCCTTTGGCATCAATATCACGACAGTTGCAAATTCTTATTCACGTATACGCTGTTCTCTTAATAGTCCAATACGTCGCTATTTTGTCCATATGACATACCGTTATCCAGAGTGTTACAAAGCGTTTACATCTGCGCCATGAACCAAACCGAGAGGCGCTGATGCGGTACTCTCATGAAGCTACTCGTCTAACTGCGATAGGGGAACACTTCCCCTGTTGTTGTGTCACGCCCATCCTTGTCGGCATACAACGTTTGTAAGGAACGGGCATTCCAGCATGGCTTCATCCAAACGCATCTATAAAAGCAGTGAACCGATGATTGCCGGCGTGTGCAGTGGTATTGCCCAATACTTCAGAATCGACCCGAACCTGGCCCGCATCCTTGCGGTTGCTGTTACTGTTGCCACGTTTGGCCTGCCCATCATCCTATACCTTGCTGGCATTGCAGCGATTCCTGCAAATCCTGCCATCAAGCAGGGCTATATCGATGCAAAGGCAACGGCAGGTTCTCTTCCGGCAACGGCAGCCTCTCATAAAACCACAACTGGTCTGGAAAAGGCAGATACAGAAGCAGAAACCGAGTCAGAGTGGCACAATTCGGTGCGTGCAACGGCGTCGAGCATGGGGAGGTTTGCGCGCATCTATTGGAACTACGTTGTTATTGTCGGCGCGCTGCTCATCTGTTCGGGAATCATCATCTTGCTCGGTAGCTACGTCAACGTGTCCTTCTGGCGCTTCTGGCCCTTCATTCTCGTCATTATCGGAATCATCCAGCTGTTCACCCCAAGCCTGCGAGGCTGGTCGCTTGGACGCGCAGGCAGTGCGATCGTGCTTATCACTATTGGACTGGTGCTGCTTGCCTGGAGCCTGCAGGTCATCGCCTCTAGCGCATTTATCCTCTGCTTTTTTGGCCTTTGGCCAATGCTGCTCATCGCTGCCGGCCTGTATCTTATCGCTATCGCAAAAAAGCTGAGTATGATCAGCCTTATCAGTTCGCTGCTGTTATCGATTACCTTGGTGGTAGGGTTTTGGTACTACGGTGTTGCCGACGAGCATGTCTCAATCAAACTGCCCAGCGGCAACGTATGGGAATTCGTCATCCCTGTCTCGCCGCTTGCTTCAACTCTTGATGAGGGCAGATCAGTTGAGGTGGATGAATGAGTAACAACCGCTTTAACAAGAACAGTATCCTGCTCATCATCGGTGTCTTGCTGGTGGTCTTTGGCCTGTGGCGGCTTTCTGAACAGGTGCTCGGTGTGTATTATGCTCAGATTTGGTATTTCATCAACCTCACCATCAGCATCGTATGGCCGATTATCATGATTGGCGGCGGCATCCTGCTTATGGTTGCCGCACGCAAAGGCAAACTCGACCTTGCCAAGGACAGGAGGCTTTTCCGGTCCTCAAAAAGCAGGAAACTCGGCGGCGTGTGCGGCGGCATGGCTGAATACCTTTCTGTCGACTCCGCAATGGTTCGCGTAATCGCCATCGTGCTTACCATCATGTGCTGGTATATCGTCATACCTCTGTATATCCTTTTCTGGATCGTCATCCCGTATGACACAAAGGATCACAGCACCTGGGTCTGACCAAGAGAAGCACCTGGGTCTGACCAAGAGAAGCACCTGGGTCTGACCAGAAGAAAGCGTGGGATAAGCCAAGCGTGGGATAAGCCCAGGCGCAGCCAGCGCCGGGCGTGGCACAAACCAGGGCGGTATGACCCTCGGTAGGGCACCCTGTGGTATCATGTATGGCTACTTAACGAACTATTCCAATTACAAAGTGAGGATGTCCATGAGCCAAACCAATATGCCGCTGAAAATCACTCAAAGCACGTGTGATGATGGCAAGATCCAGTTAAACGTTACCGTTCCCAAAGCATTGATTGCCCAGATGCGGATGAATGCCGCGCTCATGTTGGCGATGACGAACTATATCGCCATAGAAGACGTCTTTGAGCATGGTGGCGAAGCAGTGATTTCAAGAGTGATCGACAACTTGAGCGAGGCGGAGTATGAGGGATTTTTAAACCACCTGGCCTTGCATGTATTCGCAGCCCATGCAGTGACCCAGCAAAAGCTTGAGATCATCATGGAGCCTCAAGCCAATAGCAGCGAAAACGTAGAAAAGGACAAGGATTATCATTTTATTACGGTCGTTACACCCAAGCCAGTCTATGAGTTGAGCTCCTATGACCCGGTAACGGTCAAGATCCCTTCAGTTGAGGTCTCTGATGCTGAGATAGACGAGCAGTTGTATCTAGTCGCTGAGGACAATGCCAAGATGGTCGAAGACGAAGGAGCTGAGGTTAGGGATAACTCACGGGTCGTTTTTGCAATCGAAAGCCAGAATGTAGACGGACCGATCAAGTATCTTACTTCCGAGCGAAAGGGCTATCAGCTTGGAGATAACTTCCTGCCTGAGGAATTCGACACGAATATCATCGGCATGAAGATAGGCGAGGCCAGGACCTTCGACTTTGATCTGCCTGGTTTTGGTAAAAGTGATGCAGACGAGGCAGACGATGCAGACGATGCAGACGACCCAGACGCAGCAGACAACCCAGACAAAAAAAGCGTTATAACCACGACGGTAACGATCAAAGAAATCCTGAAAAAGGTCATCCCTGCTATCACTGACGCCTGGGTTGCCGAGAATATCCCTGATGCACAAGACGTCGTCGGCTTGCGTGAGATGATTCGCGAGGAGGGTGTTGCCTATAAAACAGAGCATATAGAAGAGATCAAGCTCTTTGCTGTCGCCTCCGAATTGGCAATGCGCATCCAGGGAGACATCCCTGATGAACTATACGAGTACACACGCGATGAACTTATGGCGAATATCCGTCAACAGTTGCAACAGAACAATATGCAATTCGAGGACTACTTAGCACAGCAGGGTCTTGATGAGCAGTCATTCTCCATGCAGCTTGTCTTTAGGACTGGTGTGACCTTACGGCAGAGGCTTGCTCTTGACGCGCTTGCGCGCCACATGAAGCTTAAGCTTACCGACGATGACATAGAAGCCGCGCTTGAAAACATGGCGCCGGGGCATAAAGAAGAGCTGCGCCAGCAGCTCGAAAGCAACGGACGGATGTACCAGCTTACGGAGACAGCCATGCGTCAGAAGGCTAACAAGTGGTTGTATGATACCGCGAGCTACGAAGTCGTTAACTAGGGGCTTTTTATGAAGGCGATTATTCCCGCAGCAGGCTTGGGCACGCGCTTTTTGCCTATCACCAAAGCGCAGCCAAAAGAGATGTTGCCCGTTGTCGATCGTCCGGCTATACAATATGTTGTTGAGGAGGCGCTTGCTGCTGAGGTTTCTGAAGTTGTCATCATCAGCAACAACGACAAACCTTCGATCGTCGAGCATTTTGCGCCGGCTCCTGCGATGGTGGATTTTCTTAACCGAAAAGGCAAAACGGCTTTTACCGCAGCGCTTGCCCACGCAGGCAGCCTGCCGGTGAGCTTTGCCCCCCAGCCGGAGCCGCTTGGTCTGGGGCACGCGGTACTGTGCGCTGCGGCAAAAATAGCCGAAGAACCTGACGAACCGTTTTATGTCCTGCTCGGCGACGTACTCGTGCCGGGCAACAACGTCCTTGTCCGCATGAAGGAAGCCAGCCAACGCCAGGGCGGTGCAAGCGTCATTGCGGTGTTTCAGGTACCGCCAAGCGAGGTCTCGCGTTTTGGCATCATCGACGGCGAGTCGGTTTCTACCTCTGATGAGGATTGCAAGGTGTGGCGCGTCAAAGCGCTGGTAGAAAAACCGTCGGTTGATACAGCTCCCAGCAATCTTGCGATCTTTGGTCGTTATCTGCTTACGCCTAAGGTCATGGACCTGCTTGCTACCACACCTTTTGGCGCAGGTGGAGAGATCCAACTGACTGATGCGCTCGTGATGCTGCTGGAACATGAGGAATTGTATGCTATCGAGATAGACGCCTCGGAAGGTTTTGATACAGGGACCATCGAGACCTGGCTTGAGACCACGATCCGCCTGGCGCTGCGCGACCCGAATCTTGCCCCTGTGGTACGCAATGCCATCAGCGCCGAGTCGTGATTGTTGTATCTGGTCTCAAGGCTCGGCGATTGCGAAGTGCTACGTTACGCCGTACGCGCCGAGTCATAATTATTCTATCTAAAGGGGTTTTGAATGGGACTTTCGATAGGAATCGTCGGTTTGCCGAATGTGGGTAAGTCCACGCTGTTCACGGCTCTGACTAAAAAGGGCGGCATGGCGACCAAGTACCCGTTTGCTTCGAAAGAGGCGAACATCGGTACCGTGCCGGTACCCGATGTTCGCCTGGACGCCCTTGCCGCCATCGTCAAACCGACCCGCATCATGCCGGCAACGGTGGAATTTGTCGATGTTGCCGGTTTGGTCAAAGGGGCCAACGATGGCGAAGGCATGGGAAACCAGTTCCTGGCAAGTATTCGTGAGACCGACGCCATCATCGAGGTCCTGCGCTGCTTTACCGATGACGAGGTAGTGCACGTGACAGGTACGCCAGATCCGGCCAACGACAGCGAGATCATTAAGATGGAGCTGATCCTGGCAGATTTGGGCACCATCGAGCGAGCCTTGCCGCGGTTGGAAAAAGACGCGAAACGCAACAAGACCTTTGCGACCAAGGTAGAGGTTGTACGCGCGGTGCAGGAGTGGCTCGACGCAGGCAACCGTGCCATCAGCTTTGATTTTGCTAAGTTAAGTAGCAAATTAGACGGAGTGAACAACGCAAACGAAGCGCGCGCCCATATCTACGACTTGCACCTTCTAACGATGAAGCCTTTGCTATACGTAGCCAACATCGACGAAAGCAAGCTCGGCGATGCGGCCACCGAGGCAGGCGCAATGGCGCCCATTGACGGCATCGAGCCGATACAGATCAGCGCAAAGATAGAAGCCGACATCGCCGAGCTTGCAGAAAGTTCGCCTGAAGACGCCGCGATATTCATCGAGGAGCTGGGCCTGACCAGCACCAGTCTTGAGCGGCTGATCCAATCAGCCTATGCGCTGCTTGGGTTGCAATCCTACTTCACAGCAGGCGATTTTGAGGTCAAGGCGTGGACCATTCCCATCGGATCAAAGGCGCCCCAGGCTGCCGGCGTCATCCACTCGGATTTTGAGAAGGGTTTTATCAAAGCGGAGACCATCAGCTACGAAGACTATATTGCTCATGGGGGAGAGGCAGGCTGCAAAGCGGTAGGCAGGCTGCGCATCGAGGGCAAGGAATATGTGGTCCAGGACGGGGATGTGATGCATTTCCGTTTCGCACCGTGATGCATTTCCGTTTTGCCATCCGCCGAGCCACAAAGCAATGAACCTGTTATCCAAAACGTAGACGTAATGCATTTCCGTTTCGCAACGTAATGCATAAGAAGGCAATCCAGCGCTGATATGGTGGTAAAATGTGACGTGCAAAACAGGTTGTGCGCTTCATTATCAAGAGGGTATTCATGCAAAACGGTCGTAACAGGAACATCTTTCGTCGCGGTATCGCGGCGTTTCTCACTATTGTCATAGCGGCTTCTCTGCTTTCGGGATGCTCGCGTACCCTTTCACCCGGCGATACCAACTCGAACAACGGCAACAATACTGATGCGCAGGCAACTGCTGCCAGGGAAGATCTGGTGCGGACGAGCAAAATCTCCCGCTATTTCGAAAACATAAAAAACGACCCGCTCAGCCTTGCCGCCTTCATCAACTATATGCCTAAAGGCGCCGATGTACGACTGATGCCCTCGCAGTTTGTCAATCCTACGGAGGTTTCCAGTGACCTGCCGTTTTCTGATGTCGAGTTCGAGAATCTCGTAGCGCGGGCTATCATGCAACGCATCAACTATCTGGAGATAATCGCCAACCTGACTCCAGGACAGATCATTTTCTTTGACACGATCCACGCGCATGTCTCCTTCTACTTTCGGTCGATAGGCGTCGAAAATAAACTCGTTATCAACTATCTCGCTGCGGTATCAGGCGATTGTGTGGGCTTAGACTTTGAGGAGGAGCTTGAAGCTGCGCTTGACCTGTATGAACTCTCGGACCGTATCGTAGGTATCGCCATACTGCCTGCAACCACCGCCGTCGGTTATGATGCCTTTAACAGCCAGATGAGGGCAATCGATGAGGCGCTGATAGCCCGTGGATTTGCATCAGCAGCAGAGATTGCCGCCATGCAAACTCCAAGCGTTTCGGTCGGAGCAAATGGGACGACCCAGGGTTTAGAGAAGGATCCTGATGAGGCTATCGACGAGAGCAAGCAGGCTCCCAAGTTCTCGATAGCAATCGATGCATCGTTTATTGCAACCACCGAGAACTACGCAGCAGCCCTAAACCAGATCACGACAGCACTGGACCTCGGCCATGCCTCCCGTATCGACTACGGCGCATCGATCGTGTATGAGATTGACACCTATGGCCTGCTTAAGCGTTTAGCGACTATGCCGATTTGTGTCACACTTGCCCCGATCCCAGATGCTGCAAGTTCCAATCCGCTTGCAGCTGATGCAAGCGGGTATGAGTTTTACTCATCGGCAGGAATCACCCTGTCATTTGTCTCAAGCTCGTCAAGCGATGAATACCCTGACCTTTCCGCAGTCTTCGCGCAGATGGTTCGCGCTCATGACCTGAAATACAGCGACCTGAAGGCGCTTGCTTATAATTCCTTCGACGCTGCGTTCATCACGCCGGAACAGCGTGATGTCCAGCGTGAGCGGCTCGACGAAGCGTTTCTGGCATTCGAACGTGAGATGGCTCAGACCATCGACGACCTCCAACTCTTAAGAACAACAAAGTAGAAGCCGTCTGGCAATTCGCCCGGCATGTTTGTCTGATATTTCCGCCCGGCTACGGATTCTTTGGCTTTACATAAAGAATAAGTATGCAATAATTCACCTACTAGGTCATGCAACGCCGCACTACGGTGGTGCGGCTTACGAGATGAGAGGCGCTCTATGGAAAACACACTTTTCATGGCAGGTCTGGGCGGTAGGATTTTCAATTGCACACTTCGTGCGCTCGCAAATCAAGGAAAAATCACACAGTTAAAAGGCGTTAGTGCTTCAGGGCAAAAGAACCTTGACGAGATCGCTGAAAAGATTCAGCACGACTCGACACACAGGTACTTTCCGCTTGATGTTTGCGCCCGCGGCCTTAAGGAAGGCGAGGACCTGGGTGCAGGTCATCTGGGTTTTCTGGTCTTTATGACCAGCGGATCCTTCTTTGGCAACAAACCCTGCGATTACAAGCATGAGGTTCCGGTCTTTGGGCAACCTGATCCCTCGCTGCTGCCTTTGGCAGACTTGGGAATCGATGTTGCCATCGACGCTTCCGGTCGCTTCCTCACACGTGAGAAAGCCGTGGCGTTTCTGAAGGCAGGCGCAAAGAAGGTCGTCATGAGCGCCCCGGCAAAGGATGACACACCTTTGGTCATCTACGGCATCAACAACGAGGTCGACACAGGGCTTGACGTGGTATCGCGCGCCAGTTGTACCACGACCTGCGCGGCGCCTATTGTCAAGGCGCTTGGTGACAAGTACGGTATGCCTCGCAACATCTTCCTCAACACCACCCATGCGGTAACCAACTCACAGCTCAGTCTTGACGGTAACAGCGCAAGCTTTGCCAATGGCTTTGGGTGCATGGACAATATCGTTGTGACGAGCACCGGTGCGACAAAAAGCCTCAAGATCATGTTCCCGGAGATTGGCAACACGACCGGTATCTCCTGTCGCGTGCCGGTAACCGATGGTTCGATCTGCTGCCTCGTCATGTCGTTTGACGAGTCCATGAAAGGTAAGATCACGCGGGAGGATGTCATCGAAACCCTGAGGGAATATGAGAAGGATCATCCGCTCAACATCCGCGTGAGCCATCGCAAGACCATGATTTCTACCTATGTCATTGGGCGGGGAATCGGCAGCATCGTAGCTCCGGGCCAGGTCGAGGTGCACGACAATATCGTGCATGTCATTGCCGGTTACGATAATGAGTACGGCTACGCATATCTGCTGGCGCTGTCTGCATTGAATTGCCCCTTGCCTGCATAGGCATAAAGCATGGCACAACATACAGCGCGACGTTGAGCGTGGTGTATGGCGTAGGGCACGGCGCACGCCCCTATGTAGCGTGCGGCGCAACGTTGGCACAGAGCACGACGTAGGGCACGGCTCAGAGCAAGGCACAGAGCACGACGTAGCGCACGGCACAGAGCACGATGTAGCGCACGAAGAAACGTAAGACGCAACGCACGACGCAACGGCGCCAGCAAGCGGTGCCAGGACGTCTGCCAACAGAAACATTTTCAAAAAAAGCACCCGTGCGCCGTTGGCGCACGGGTGCTTGCGGTAAACTATGCATCTGTATTTTTGGCGAGGCTCAGCTTTAAAAAGGAGTCGGATGTACCTGACCGAACATGACGTGCGTGAGATAGCTTCGTACACACGAATCGCACTTGAGGAAACCGAGGTCGCCCCCCTGACCGTCGAACTCAACACTATCATCGAAAACCTTAGGCCTATAACAGAGTATGACCTTACGGGGGTGGAGCCGACCTATCATCCGATAGCAGGCCTTACCAACGTCATGCGTGATGACGTCGTAGTGCCTTGTCTGTCTCGTGAGGTCGCGATGGCAAGCGCATATGCGACCCAGGACGGCCAGTATCGTGTACCATCCATTCTCGGAGATGGTGGTGACCGATGAACCCTTCAGCCATGTCTATTGCCGAGATCCGCACAGGCTTGCAGAATCGGGACTTTTCTGCCCTTGAACTGGCAGACGCAGCTCTTGCTGCCATTGATGCGGGCGATAAAGCCGTCCACGCGTTTATCGAAGTAACGCCAGAGCTAGCGCGCAATGCCGCCGCCGCACTGGATGCATCGCTTGCGGCAGGCGTTTCAGCCGGCGCTGCGGCAGGCGC
>WQXX01000008.1 GCA_009781535.1 Coriobacteriia bacterium
AAAACTGCGCTCATACATCATATCGCAAGTGCAGTACGAAGATACGCAAGTTGATGGATAGACTGCTGCGCCTGCTCCCAACAGCATGGCAGTCCGAGTAAGCGATCTGCCGTGATTTTATTATAAAAATGAGAGGGAGGATCAACCACTCCCTCTCATCACTCATTCAGGTGTAACAGTAATTACGAGAACAGCTTGGCAATGGCATCGCCCACATAGTCGGCATGCAAGCCAGCGAGCAACATCAGGAACCGCAGCGTGCAGCCTCCGATTAAAGCGCCGATAGCGCCGATCAGCCCAAGGCCAATGCCTTTCTTACCCTCATCCTCTGCCGACTCTTTCTTAAGCTTGAGCAATCCGAGAATGGCAAATGCTAAAGGAACCACCAAGCCTATGGCGACAAGCAGGCCCCAGAAGAGAATCGCCAAAGATCCGGTTGTCAACAAAGCGATCGACTTAGCCGCAGTATCTGCTGCTGCTCCGTCGAGTGATTTTCCTGCAAGCAGTATGAAGACAACGAGGACGATTATCTCAAGGATAACCAGAATAACGGTGGAGGTCTCAAGGAATTTATGAGACTTCAGCGTCAGTTTTTCCTTCTTTGCATTAAAGACTGAAACGAGAATCACAAAGGCGACGCCGGTATCAAAGGCTGATACGGTAAACAGCAAGGGGAGCAACCACGTGTTCCACAGAGGGATACCGGGAGCCGACATGAGCAGAATACCGGTATAAACCGCAACTCCTACACCCAGCAGTATACCAACTACCGCGAGTATAAGGCTGATGCTGCCGAAGGTCTTTTTAAGTCCGTCTTTATCTTTGGCAATGAGGTTAACGATCTTTTCAGTCTTCAGCAATGCTGTGATCAAGAAGATGATGACGGCGGCAAACAAGAGCCATGCGCCAATGGTCATCCATGAGGTAAAGTTGCTGAAGCTTTGCCATAACATCAAGCCGCGAAGTGGGTATATCAGTTCTGTGACGAGGAGCAGAAGACCGATGATGAGGGCAAAAGTCGCTCCCCACATCGCTCCGGCGATCGTCTTTTTGTTACTATCCTTATCAAGCAGGGTCAGAACTCCTGCTGCGACAAAGGCGCCTGCTCCCATGCCGCCGAGGAAAAGGTACAGCGCAGGCTGCCAACTCCAAACAAATTGTAAACTTTCCATCCGATCTCCTTATTCAATAGTCAACGACGAACTGCTTCTTGAATCCTGTTTCCAGTCCCTACGCGAGCAGGAAAGAAGGATTTGTCGGTGCATCGAGGCGCTTTGCGTTGCGGAACTTAGCCTCGAGTTCTTTCATTTCTCCGTAATTCAAAGCGCCGAATTCACAGGCTTTTGCGCAATTTGGTTGCTCGCCAGCAGCAACTCCTGCGCCGATGCAGCAGTCACACTTGTCCATTCCGTCAGAAGTGTACTTGGGGACCGCAAAAGGACAGGCAAAGTAGCAATACTTGCATCCGATGCAGCGATCCTGATCGACAACGACTATCCCGTCATCCCTTTTTGTGATTGCGCCAGCCGGGCACGCCTGTGCGCACGATGGGTTCTCGCAATGCATACAAGAAGTGGTTACATAAACGTCTTTAGCGCCTTCACGCTTGTACGCAGTGATCTTGCGTCGAGCCGGGAGGTTTTGCGGGGTCTTATTGGCTTTACGGCATGCGTTGACACATTTCAGGCAATTAGTGCACTTGGAAGCTTCTACCAAGAAACCGTACTGTTTGTCTCCTGGAGCTGCAAAAGCTTCTTTTTCGTTGTTGAGAAAGCTACCTCCTGCCACCAATGCCGCACCAGCAACGAGGCCTCCCTTAATGAGGGAGCGCCGTGACACATGTGTTGTTTCGTTCATGATCCTCCAATCTTTCCCGTCCAAAACCACCAGGAAATCGACCTGATGGTTATGGTGATGCACAGCTTATCTACTTGGATCTCTACGAAGGCTGCCTCTGGACTCACCTTACTTGAATCGTTTATCGTCCGCGCCACCCGTACGAAGAAACCATTGTTCGGAGTGTAGACAAAGACCTGTTTATTGTCAAGGGCTTCCCGACCCTTCGAAAACCGCTCTAACACCAGGGGATATCGTGCTCTTCCACCTCAAAGCCGGCAGCTTTCCAGGCAGCTATTCCCCCCTCGAGCATCCTGATATTTGCCGGGTCAAAGCCCAGCTCGATAAGGAGACCATAGAGTTGAGAGAGCTCGCGCGCATCTGAGGCAAGGAATACCACCATCCTGTTTCGAGGTATCTCAGCTTGGCGGCGCTCCACAAACCTTAACGGAAGATTCAACGCTCCAGGAACACTGCCTGATGAGTACTCAGGGTAGGTTCGAGTATCAAATACACGGCAGGATTGATTCTGCATCAGTTCCTTTAAAGCGACCGGACTGATCATGTTTACCGCAGGTATCTCAACAACGGGCAAATCAATACCATTGTTCCCAGAATTAGGATCCTCTCCATTTATTGGGTCATCAGGCCCGTCCGGTGGGGGAGAACAGGAAGTGCAAGCAGCACAAGATGTAAGAACGCAGGTACTTGCCAGCGTTATTGCCAGAAGAGCTATCAACAGGATTTTTCCAATGCTTTGTTGCGCCATTTTGCAGAGTTCCTAACGCTTTTTGGATACTACGTTGCTATTGTAACTCATCAGACCTAAGCCCTGATTCAGATTGACATGAGAACAAGTCCAGCGTACCATTTCAACCACAGGAAATCATGATTTTCCCTGTTTGCTCACGGCTTGATAGAGTCAACCAAGGTACCAGAAACAATAGTTCTACCTTAGAGATCAGCTCGGAGAAAACCGGAGAGCAAGGCTGCACGTTATACCATTTGTGATCGTACTGGCAACTCGTTAACAAGGAGCTTTCTTGGTAGACAAGCAGAAAACGATAAAGCTGAAAGTCTCTGGTATGACATGCAACGCTTGCGAGCAGCGTATCGAAAATATCCTTGCCAAGCAGCAGGGAGTGTGCGAGAGTCGGGCTGATTACTCAAAGGACACGGTTGAGATTGTCTATGATGACGCAACCTTCGACCTTAACCTCATCTTACAAGCGCTGGAAGCATCGCACTATCCGGTTGTTCCCGATACGGTCGATACCCGAAAAAAAATCAGGCAATGGATTGAGATTGTGCTCATCCTCGCAGGTACGGTACTCGTGTATTTCCTGGTAAAAGGCACCGGTGTATTCAACAAATTTGATCTGGCAGAACAGAATATGGCGCTTCCGGTGTTATTCCTGATTGGTGTGATGACCTCTGTTCACTGTATTTCGATGTGCGGAGGGATCAACATCTCTCAGTGTGCTGGTGCGAAAGTAGCCAATCCAGCAAGCAAGTGGCAGAAGTTGTTGCCGAGCGCCTTGTACAACGGTGGACGGATAATCTCATACACAGTCATCGGTGGTATCGTGGGCGCCATCGGCTCGGTTATTATGCCATCAGGAACATTTCGGGGCGTGATAACCATAGTTGCAGGCGTCTTCATGCTGTTCATGGGCTTGAACATGCTCAATCTCTTCCCCTTCTTGCGCAAGCTGATACCGCATTTACCTAAAAAGCTTACAAAGGAAGTAACAAAGAGGAAACTGGGAAAAGGCCCCTTTGTTGTAGGTCTGTTAAATGGGTTTTTACCATGCGGCCCTCTTCAAGCCATGCAACTGTATGCTTTATCGACTGGCAGCTTTCTCATGGGTGCGCTATCCATGTTCCTGTTTTGTACGGGCACGGTACCATTGATGTTTGTGCTTGGCGCCGTCAGCTCTTTTCTAAGTATGAAATTTACTAATGTTATGATGAAGGTGTGTGCGTTTCTGGTAATACTTCTTGGCTTCATCATGCTCAACAGCGGTTTGGTCTTATCAGGTATTAATCCGCCGTTTTGAGTTATCAGGAGGATAAGAGATGAAAACAAATGTGACTAGTACGACATCAATAAGACAAACAGGATGGCAGAACATGAGAAGAATCATCATATCTCTGGGTTTGATCATGGTTTTAGTTTTGCCAGCAAGCGGCTGCAAAGGTTCTAGCTTAGGCGGGGCATACGAGAACCCAGCTACAATCGAAGGCAACATCCAGACCGTCGCCACAACCTTTCTGGCTAACAGCTATGCTCCCATAACCGTGCAGGTGGGTATCCCGGTTAAATGGACGATACTGATACGTGAAGAGAACCTGAACAGTTGCAACAACGAGATACTGATCCCCGAATACGACATCGACAAGAAGTTAACAGCCGGAGAGAATATCGTCGAATTCATACCAACCAAGGTGGGAACTTTTTCCTATAGTTGCTGGATGGGGATGATCTACAGCCGTATCACAGTTGTTGAGAATCTGTCCAATGGAAGCACAAGCGACCTAGATTCAGGCTCACCCAATAACCAAACCGTGACTCCTCGCACGGTTTTAGTTGCAACGGTTAGTGGAGGTCAAGCTACTGTCCAGATAAAAATCGGCGAAGTAGGGTATGGGTATTCGCCCAACGTTGTGATTGTACAAAAGGACGTGCCGACAGATTTTGTATTTACGATAATTAACCCATCATGTGCGACTGACGTCGTGTTTCCGCAGATGAGAAAAAGCATCGATCTAACCAAGAACAACATAGTTACCGTGACTCCCCAAAAAGATTTTACCATCGAATGTTCGATGCAGATGTATGGCTTCTTTGTCTTGGTGGTTGACGACGTCAAAGGATCTGAAGTCGACAGGCTTTTAAGGGACATAGAGAACAACCCAGCCAAATACATGTATTTCAATGCGGATGGCGACTGCGGGTGTTGATTGCGTAGCTTAATGTGGATGGCGACTGCGGGTGTTGATTGCGTAGCGAATTTGGGAGCAACTGGAGGAAGGGGATACCTTGGCAAGCAAGACTTTATTGATTGAAGGCATGACATGCGCTGCTTGTGCAAAAGCTGTCGAGCGGGCGGTAAAGAAACTGGCGGGCACACAGGATGCGGCGGTAAACCTGGCGACGGAAAAGCTAGCTATCAGTTTTGACAGTGACAAATTGAGTGTACAAGAGATCCAAGCCGCTGTCGAAAAAGCCGGCTACAAGGCCATCCTTCCTTCTGCAACAAAGGTGTTTCGGATAGAAGGAATGACATGCGCGGCTTGTTCCAAAGCTGTTGAGCGGGCTTGCCGTAAGATTTCTGACGTAACGAGCGCTGACGTCAATCTGGCAACGGAGAAACTGACGATCTCTTATGACCTGGAGCTTGTTTCGACAGGGCAGATCAAAGCTGCAGTATCCAAGGCAGGGTATAAAGCAATCGAGGAGGACCAGGAAGACGGCAAAGACAAGAAGAAAGATGAAGCGCGCGCCATGAAACGACGGCTCATCGCTTCGATTTGCCTAACGGCGCCTCTCCTGATAATCGCCATGGGTCCCATGTTGCTGGAGCTGCTTGGAGTCGCTTTGCCTTTGGATCCCATGGACTATCCTTTACCGTATGCCCTGATTCAATTCCTACTATGCACGCCGGTCATTGTGATAGGGCGGCGATACTTTATTGTGGGGTATCGCAATCTTTTCAAACTGAGCCCCAACATGGACTCACTCATCGCTATTGGAACAACGGCCTCATACCTATACAGTCTGTACTGCGGTTATCACATCCTCAACGGCAGCCCTCATGTTGAGGTCTATTTCGAGTCAGCGGCTACCATACTCACCCTCATCACGCTCGGTAAGTACATGGAAGCCCGCGCCAAAGGCAAGACCTCAGACGCCATCAAAAAGCTGATGGGCTTGGCGCCCAAGCAGGCAGTAGTCATTCGCGATGGCGTAGAGCAGCAGGTTCTCATTGACGAGGTTGTTGTGGGAGATATCGTTGTTGTGCGGCCTGGAGAGAAGATGCCTGTTGACGGCATCCTGATAGAAGGCTTAACTTCAGTCGATGAATCGATGCTTACTGGAGAGAGCCTCCCTGTTGAAAAGTCAGTAGGCGACACCGTTATTGGGGCAAGCCTCAATAAGAACGGCTTTATTAAATACCGCGCCTCCAAGGTCGGTCAGGATACGACGCTTGCCCAGATCATCAAATTGGTGGAAGAAGCACAAGGGTCAAAGGCTCCTATTGCCCGCCTGGCTGACGTTGTTTCAGGCTATTTTGTTCCTGTTGTGATAGGGCTGGCTGTTGTTGGTGCAGCTTTATGGTTAATCAGCGGCGAGAGTATCTCATTTGCGATGACCATCTTTGTCTCTGTGTTGGTCATCGCCTGCCCCTGCGCGCTGGGTCTGGCAACCCCGACTGCTATCATGGTAGGAACAGGAAAGGGCGCTCAGTACGGCGCTTTGATTAAAAGCAGTGCCGCTCTTGAGACGGCACACAAGATCAAAACTGTTGTCCTGGACAAGACCGGCACCATCACCGAGGGCAAGCCAAAGGTAACCGATATTCTTCCCAGCGAAGGCTTTGTAGGCCTGCCTGATGACCTCTTGCGCATAGCGGCCTCGTGTGAGAAAGGCAGTGAGCATCCTTTAGGCGAAGCGATAGCGCATGCAGCTTTCGAGAAGGAGCTTGAGCTGTCAGACGTCGAGTTTTTTGAGGCCATCCCTGGCCACGGCATCTTGGCACGAATCGATGGTAAAGAGGTGCTGCTGGGCAACCGCAAGCTGCTCGATGACCGCGAAGTCGCATTTGACAACGACTCTCAGGATGCACAACAACTCGCTGATGAAGGCAAGACGCCTATGTACGTGGCGATCGACAGGAACTTCGCCGGCATCATTGCCGTTGCCGACACCGTCAAAGAGAGCAGCTTTGTAGCGATAGAGCGTCTCCATAAACTAGGGATTGCCGTTGCGATGGTCACGGGGGATAACAAAAGGACAGCCAATTCAATAGCTGCTCAGGTGGGGATCGATACGGTTTTAGCTGAAGTTCTGCCAGAGGACAAAGCCCGCGCAATAAAAGATCTCCAAGCCTCTGGTCAAAAGGTGGCGATGGTCGGCGACGGTATCAATGACGCACCAGCCCTGGCTCAGGCTGACGTTGGTATGGCAATTGGATCAGGAACCGACGTCTCAATCGCCTCAGCTGATATTGTCCTTATCAAAAACAACCTCAAGGATGTATCAACAGTCATCGAATTATCACGAAAGACGATCAGGAATATCAGGCAAAACCTGTTCTGGGCGTTCGCATATAACACCTTGGGGATACCGATAGCCATGGGCGTCCTCTATCTGTTTGGTGGTCCCTTGCTTAACCCCATGATTGCAGCGCTCGCCATGAGCCTATCCTCGGTTTCTGTAGTAAGCAATGCATTGAGATTACGGAACTTCAAACCATCTGATGTGACCCGTTCGAGAAGGAGTGTATGATGGCAACAACAAAGGTTCTGATTGATGGAATGTCCTGCCAGCACTGTGTCAGGCATGTGACCGAGGCTTTGATGGATCTCGATGGCGTCCAATCTGTTGAGGTTTCTCTTGAGGACAAGCACGCGATTATCGAACACGACGATGCTCTTTCCTTGGATGAATTCGAAGCTGCTATAGCTGATGCTGGTTATGACGTGATACAACCGCAGTGATGCGGTAAAGTTGATAAGAGCTCAGATTTGCGAATCGGAGTCTGCTTCTTCGGGAGAATCGTTCTTATTGAACAGGACAATCATCTCACTTTTTGAGTGGACGTCGAGTTTTCTGTAGATATTAGAAACATGCGTCTTAACGGTTCCCATAGAAAGATCGCACTCATCTCCAATCTCGCTCCGTTTCTTTCCTGCGAGTAAGAGCTCAAAGACCTGTGCCTCTCTTTGCGAGAGGTTCCATTTGCGCGCAAAGGCGTCGAGCTTTTTATTCGAGGAATCTTGGGGGACAGCGCGCGTAGAAAGGCTTTCAAAGATTCGCCCGCTGAAGACCAGGAAGAAAATAACAATAAAGAGGACATAGATGACAATCATCACAAAGGTACTGATCGAAAACGGCAGTATGTGCTCAATAGTATCCCAGGCAACAAAGACAAAGACACTGAACGGCCAAGCTATGCTTGCAACGCGAAAAGCAGGTATGTCTGTCTCTCGGATGCAAACGATCACTATTGCCCAATAGGAAACATGAGCGAACAGCTCAATGGCGGTTGTTACGGTGTCAAAGAAGAAGGGGAGTTCGTAGTCGTTGGTAAAAGCCAATACCTGTAAACCCGCAAGCAGGGCTGCGAATGCAATAAGACATCGCGCCTGTAAAGATACACGCTTCTGAGGCAATACGAATATAAGGTAGGTTAGTAGAAGAAGAAGTGCAGAGATGGCGATCAGTTCGCCCACCAGGAGCTCTGACATTCCAAGGTAGTTCGTTCGA
The DNA here is from genome assembly GCA_009781535.1 of Coriobacteriia bacterium. Taxonomy (GTDB): domain Bacteria; phylum Actinomycetota; class Coriobacteriia; order Coriobacteriales; family UBA8131; genus WRHU01. The sequence goes on from WQXX01000008.1 coordinate 8,330, forward strand.
GTCTCTCCCCATGTCCCGACGCTGCTCAAGACCCTGATGAGAGCCATAAGCATGGCGAACAAAATACATTGCAGCAATAAGGCATTTCTTGCAGATCCCTTTGCTTTTTTCAGCGGGTCTATTGTGCTGACTCCTTTGCTGAAGTGCTCAGCAGCAAAATAGAAGGAAACAGCAGCGATGGGGGCAAGAACTACGATACATATCTGGACCAGTGTCGGGCAAAGCAAACTGATTAGAAGAGATAGGATTGTCTCGAGCGCCTGGAATACCGCGATACAAATGATTGCATGACTCGTTTTTACCCTTTGGGCGAGCAGGATGTAGAAGAGGATTACCAGGAAAGCATATCCTCCGCCCGCAAGGAATACTGATACAGCTGAGAATATCTCGGGCGCAACAAGATTCTGTTGATAGGCTATAACAATCGCTCCCGTAGCGAAGCTTGTTATTACAGCGACCACAGCAGCAACGCTGAATTGCACACGAGGAATCTTGCGTGCAAACACTATTAATACGATACCAACAAAGAACCTGCCCCACAAAAAGGCATTGTCATCATACGGCCGAGGATCAGATGTAAGATCTGCTGGTAACAACGCGATACTATAGCCGACAACATTAGACCATGTCCCGGCGATGACCAAACCAAACGTCAGGCAAAGTAAGGTAGCAAAAAGACCAAACTTTTGTGATCTCATTATCCTCCAATAATAGAGCAGGTTAGTGATAAGCATAACACACGGACAATCGTCCGAGTATCATCCATTCGGTCATCCATCAGTGATATGGGCCTCATCCTAAAAGAGCTGATTGGTCTTTTCAAAGAACCGATGATAAGGATTATACCAGTTTATCAGGGGCACTGATAATCTGTTAGCGAAAACAAAAAAAGGCGCAAAGCGCTATTTTTTTATTCTGTTCGTGGGTTGTTTGTTGGTGGCAAATTCGACTAATACTGGTCGAATTGTTATAGAGAGAGGAGAATTATGGCTATGGAAGATCTATCAAGAAGGAACTTTTTAAAAGGAGCAGGGGTTGCAGCGGGAGCTGCCGCTTCTGGAGCTGCGCTGATGTCGCTTACTGGTTGTGAAGTGACAGAGGAAGGCTCGAAATACCCGCTAGTATTCCCGGAATCTGAGGGTTATCTGTTAGTGGATCATATCAAATGCTGCGGCTGTTTGACCTGTATGCTGGCATGCTCGATGGCGCACTATGGCGTTGCCGACTTGAGCCTGTCAAGGATTCAGATCGTACAGTCCTCATTCGATGTATTCCCGAACGATATCAGGCAGTATCAGTGCCGCCAATGCGAGTTTCCCGTGTGCGTAATGGCTTGCCCAAGTGGAGCCTGCCACATCGATGAGGAGCATGGTAACGTCCGGGTCATTGACGATGAGCTATGCACCGGCTGCGGCACCTGTATCCAGGCATGCCCACAACAGCCGCATCGTACAGTATGGAACTCAAAAACCGAGAAATCTTCAAAATGCGACCTGTGCATCAACACGCCTTATCTGGAAGCCGAGGGTGGCCCCGGTGGGACACAGGCATGCGTTGCGACATGCCCCATGTACGCAATCGTATTTACTGACGAAATGCCGGATCAAAGAGGGGATGCGGGCTACGATCTCAACCTGAGGACTGAGAACGCTGAAAGTAGAGATATCGTCGAAGACCCCGAATTCGTAGACGAAGATTACCCATTCTAATAGAAGATTTTAAGGAGAAAGAGGAGAAAGAATATGGCTAACGGATATGCAGGAGCAATCCTGAGAATCAACCTAAGTACGAAAGCAGCCACTACGATCCCTACCAGCCAGTACGAAGAATGGCTGGGCGGGGCTGGCATCGGCGCTGCCCTTTTCTGGGATCTGTGTACAGATAAGGCCTGCGACTGCTTCGACCCCAAGAACGTCATCACCATAATGACAGGGCCGTTATGCGCCACAGGAACCCCCAGCACCGGTATATCAATCATGCAGGGTATCGGGTCTTATACCTATCCCAAGACCTGGTTCACCCGTTCATGCTCAGGCGGACATTTTGGGAATATGATAAAAATGGCCGGCTATGACGGCATCGTTCTGGAAGGCAAAGCGGCAAATCCCGTATGGATCAGCATCATCGATGACAAGGTGGAGATCAGAGATGCTACCAACGATACGGGCGACATGCTCTGGGGCAGAGATGCATATGAGACCCAGGAACGGATCTATATGCTGATGACAGAAAACCATCATTATCCCGCGTGGCTCGATGTAGCCAATGGAAGCACCCTGCAAAGGCCAGCGGTGTGCTGCATTGCCCAGTCCGGAGAGAACCTGGGTCGTAACGCAGCCATCACAAGCAATGGTGGCGGCAGCTTCAGCCAGGGCGGCTTCGGCGGCGTTTGGGGTTCAAAGAACCTTAAGGCTATCGGCGTTATCGGAACAGGCAACGTCGAAGTTGCCGATCCGAAAGCCTTGCTGCAAGCACGTATTGATTACAAGGAAAACTGGGGCTACAACATCGATGAGCCCGTCGCTGGCGCAAGGCTCCCAAGCCCGGGCAACGGCGATCCCGATTGGTGCAAGATCTATGAGCCGCGGCACCTGGTTGGTTGCCCCGGCTGCATGAGACCATGCCGCCAGCACATCGCTAATAACACCGTCAATGAGACCCACTGCGGCGCCAGCCACTGGTACATCACCGCCAGGGAGGACAAGGCTATCTACGGCGCGCAGGATCTGTGCGACAGATACGCCATCAACACCAATGACGTCTCCTTTGATGATACCTTCAAGTACCTGCTCCATCTGTATAACAGAGGTATCATGGGCGACGGTAAGGCGATCGACTCGGGAGACTTCCCGTGGGAAGAGTGCGACGCTGGAACGTATGCTGGAGCCGTGGCTTACATGGAAGCCATCGCGCACAGGACAGGTATCGGCAATGACATCGCTGAAGGTTATACTCGCTTTGCAGTAAAACATGGCAGGTTCGATGACGATACCTACACAGGCTTACTCTGCTCAATGAACTACGGTATCATCAACCATCACACCTTTACCAACCCCACCTGGGCAATGTGCCAGCTTATGGGCGATCGCGATCTTAATGAGACCTCTGTTCAGGCTGTACCAACCTATATCGAGGGTCAGACGATTCCGCAGGTGCTGGATCGCTGGGTCAAGAAGATGGGCAAATATGCCAATAACGACCCCTACATGTTCGACGTCAGCTGGCAGAAGCCGGATGGCAGCAACATGGCGCGCGCCAAGGCCACCGGTATCTATTCAGAAAGCCAGGCAAGGCTTGTGGCGTGGGAGCGGTATTGGTGCTACGGCTGGATGCACTCACTTGGCGTCTTCTGCAAGACTGCTTATGGTGGAGGCCACTGGTTTGGCGGATACGGTCCTGAGTTCGAGGGTTTTACCCCGAATGTTGAGCTTGGCTTTGCAAAGGCCGTACTGGGCAAGGATCTCTCATTGGACGACGTCATGGATATCGGTCGCAAGATCTTCATGCTTTTCCGTTCAATCTATGCCGCACAGGGCCGTGTCCGTGATGACGAGGTCTTCTCGAAGTTCTGCTACAGACTCGGCGATCCTTTCCTGGAATGCTATGAGGATGCTGGCGAAGGCGCATTGTACGCCGCCGCTGCACGCGAAGGTCAGAGCCCCACGAGGAAAAATATGGCCATCTACAATGGAAGCGCATGGGAGTTGGACAACAACGCTGATCTGTTCCTGGATTGGGATGCGTTTGAGGAGTGGAAGACCAAGTTCTACAAGATGGTAGGTCTTTCTGAGACCACGGGTCGGCCGACTCGTGCCACGCTTGATTCCCTTGGAATGGGCAAGATAGCTGACGGCCTGCAGGCTGTGAACAGACTGGGATAAGACAGATTTCGAAAGCAGGTGGCTGGAAAGGAAACAGCCCAGCCACCTGCTACCCGAATAGAACGTGCAGAGTTATCCGACAGATTAGAGAATACGTACCTTCCTAAGCTTATGTGACCGAATAGTCTTTGACTGCAGGGAACGGATACAAAAGGAATGGTGCGGGAAATGGAGTGTACAAGAAGAATACGTTTTTCTTAGTTAGTTCAAAAATCTGAATACAGTTTTATCCGCAGATACAGATGTCTTTATTTCTTGTTTGTGTTGCTTGGCACAGTTTGTTATGTTACACTGTGCGAACATCCAGGAGAAGGGAGAAGGCATAGTGGCGTTTTTGCGCATATTCAATTTATCCCATTTATACAAACAAATATCAGGTTTAAAAGCATTGCTTTGTCGTTGACAAATTCGACTAATACTGGTCGAATTGTTATAGAGAGAGGAGAAATATGGCTATGGACGATCTATCAAGAAGGAACTTTTTGAAAGGAGCAGGGGTTGCTGCGGGAGCTGCTGCTTCTGGGGCTGCGCTTATGTCGCTTACTGGTTGTGAAGTGACAGAGGAAGGCTCGAAATTCCCACTGACATTCCCAGAATCTGAAGGGTATCTATTAGTGGATCATGTTAAATGTGCCGGTTGTTTGACCTGCATGATGGCTTGCTCTCTGGCGCATTATGGCGTTGCCAACCCGAGCTTATCAAGGATCCAAATCGTACAAAACTGCTTCGAAGTATTTCCAAATGATGTACGGCAATTCCAGTGCCGCCAATGCGAGTTTCCCGTGTGCGTAATGGCTTGCCCAAGTGGAGCCTGCCATATCGACGAGGACCATGGGAACGTTCGCGTCATCGACCCGGACCTGTGCACCGGCTGCGGCACCTGCATTAATGCATGTCCTCAAACACCGCATCGTACCATATGGAACCCTGAAACTGAGCTATCTTCAAAATGCGATCTGTGCATAAACGCCAAATATTTAGGCGAAGAAGGCGGCCCCGGTGGAAGGCAGGCGTGTGTCTCAGTCTGCCCCATGTTCGCCATTCAGTTTACGAGCACCATGCCGGACCAGAAAGGTGATGCTGGCTACGACGTCAACCTGAGGAACGACGCCACGGTTTTATGTAACGTACATGATTTTCCGGTTGTCCGTTGATGTGCAGAAATCTGAAGTACCTCATCTATTTGGATTAAACTAAAAAGGAGAAAGAATTATGGCTAATGGATATGCAGGAAAAATCCTGAGAATCAATCTAACTACGCAGGCAGTTTCTACGATCCCCACCAGTAACTATGAGGAATGGCTCGGCGGGGCAGGTATGGGCGCTGCGATTTTCTGGGATCTGTGCACGGATAAAACCGTGGACGCTTTCGACCCGAAGAACGTCTGCGTTATGACGACGGGGCCGCTCTGTGCCTCAGGCACTCCCAGCTGCGGGCTGACACTCATGGTGGGTCTTGGGCCCTACACTCATCCCAAGAAATGGTTTACCCGATCCTGCTCAGGCGGGCATGTTGGCGCACAACTCAAGTATGCCGGTTATGACGGCATCGCCTTTGAAGGCAAAGCGGCAAATCCCGTATGGATCAGCATCATCAATGACAAAGTTGAATTCCACGATGCCTCCAAGACAGGCGATAGACTCTGGGGAGAAAACGCCTGGAGGACACAGGAACTGGTCTATGATTTAATGACAGGGAATCACAATTATCCCAACTGGTTTGATGCAGGCGATGGAAGCACCTTGCAGAGGCCAGCGGTTTGCGCTATTGCCCAGTCTGGTGAGAATCTGTGCCGTAACGCGGCTATCACACAGAATGCCGGTGGTAGTTTCAGCCAGGGCGGTTTCGGCGCGGTCTGGGGTTCAAAGAACCTTAAAGCCATCGCCGTCATCGGAACGGGCAGCGTAGAAGTTGCCGACCCCGCAGCCCTTCTGGCAGCACGTATTAATTACAAGGAAAACATCGGTTATCAGATGGACGAGCCAGTGCCTGGCGCCAGAGTGCCCAGGCCCAACAACAACCGCCCGCCTGGAACCAAGGTCTACTCAGCCGGTCACCTGGTCGGTTGCCCCGGCTGCTTTGCACCTTGCAAGAAGCACAGCTCCATCAATGGTCTGAACGAGGGTACCTGCGGTCAAAGCCACTGGTACATCACAGCCATGAACGACGAAGTGTGGTATAAGGCACAGGATCTGTCTGACATCTACGCCCTGAATACCAATGACATGTCGTTTGATGACACCTTCGATTATCTGATGCATCTCTACAGGAGAGGCGTTTTAGGTAAGGGCAAGCAGATCGACGCGGGAGACTTCCCCTTCGAGGAGATCGAAGACGGAACGTATGCCGGAGCCTTGGCATACTGCGAGGCAATCGCGCTCAGAAAAGGCATCGGTGACGATCTTGCAGAAGGTATCGTCCGCGCCGCTATCAAATGGGGCAGATACGATGAGGACGCAGCAACCGGTCTGCTCCCCACGCCCAACTATGGCATCATCTACCATCACACCTTCTCGAATCCCTATTGGGCATATGCACAGCTCATGGGCGACAGGGATCTCAATGAGACCTCTGTACAGTCCTATCCGACCTACATCGAAGGTCAGTCGATTCCGCAAGTACTGGAGCGCTGGGTCAAGAAGATGGGTAAGTATGCCAATAACGACATTAATATGTTCGACTGCAGCTGGCAATTAACTGACGGCAGCAATATGGCACGGGCAAAAGCGACTGGCTTCTATTCAGAAAGCAAGGCTAGGCTTGTTGCTTGGGAGCGGTATTGGTGCTATGGCTGGATGCATTCTCTCGGCGTCTTCTGCAAGACCGCTTGGAGTGGAGGTTACTGGTTTGCTGGCGTTGGTCCCGAATTCGAAGGCTTCACTCCTGATCTGGAACTCAGCTTCGCAGAGGCTGTATTGGGCAAGAAGCTCTCGTTTGATGACGTCATGGACGTCGGTCGCAAGACATTCCTGCTCTTCCGTTCGATTTACGCCGCACAAGGCCGCGTCCGCGATGACGAGGTCTTTGCACCTTGGTGCTATACACCAGGCGACAACACCTTGGATGAGCTTGAGGATCCCGGTGTGGACGGACCGAAGTTCTCACCAGCCGCACGCGAAGGCGAACACCCCACGAGAAAAGACAAGCCCGTCTTTAACGGAAGCACATGGGAGCTGGACAATATCACCAAGTTCTTCGTTGACCATGACGCATTCGAGGAGTGGAAGACCAAGTTCTACAAGCTGACTGGTCTTTCTGAGACCACGGGTCGGCCGACTCGTGCCACGCTTGAAGCCGTCGGAATGAAGAAGCAAGCCGACGACCTGCAGGCTCTCAACAGACTGGGATAAACCGAAACCTTATCTCACAACAGGTTTTGAAAACAGGCGGCTGGGAAGGAGACTTCCCAGCCGCCTTGCTTTATAATTGCAGCGCTCTAAAAAGCGGCTATCTGTAACTCTGAGAGAATGGATCATGCGTGCAGACAGAAACAAAATGCTCTGTGTACTCAAGTGTACATAAGGTAACAACTCTTTCGCGCTGTGGACAACGGAGCTCGATAGACAAGAATATTCTGAATGAGAAAGCCGTCGAGGTTTATATCAACGGCGTTCGCTCTATGCGCATCACCTGCACGCCCACTGATCTGAAAGAACTGGTTGTTGGAAGGCTGCATTCCGAAGGTTACATCTCATCGTTCGAATGTATCAAGTCAGTTGATTTTACAAAAGACCTCAGCACGGTTAACGTTGTGCTTGATCGTGAGGATGAACCTGGCGAGAAAAGCCTGGTTCAAGTGATACCTTCTACCGGTGGAAACGGCGAGGTGATGCGTAGATATGCTTCCACAGACATATCATTTAAAGCGTATGATCCAATCGTATGGGATAAAAATGCTATCTTTAACCTGTATGAAGATTTCCTCCTCGACACCCCTCTTCACACTGTCACAAAAGGAACGCATAGTTGCCGTCTTGCAGTTGATGGCACGATAGTCTTTATCTCCGAGGATATCGGGCGGCACAATGCCTTTGACAAAGCCATCGGGTATACGCTCATACACTCCATAGATATTACACGCACGTTGTTCTTTATCAGCGGGCGAATCCCCGTTGATATGGTTTCCAAGGCAATCAGAGCAAGGATTCCTGTGCTTGCAACAAAGGCAGCTCCAACCGACCAGGCAGTGATGCTCGCCCAAAACTACGGGCTGACGCTGATTGGCCTGGTAAACGCCAACCAGCTCCTTGTGTTCTCCGGGGCAGAGTTTGAGAGCACAAAGGAGTCGTGATGACTCAGCAAAACCTTCCGATAGTCCGGGTTACGGGAGTACTTGTCGAGCAGGGGTCGGTACTATTGATAAGACAAGAGCTCGAGGAGCGCTCCCATTGGACGTTGCCAGGCGGTCAGGTAGAATTCGGGGAGACGCTAAAGGATTGTCTGGTACGTGAGATGCGCGAGGAAACAGGTCTGGAAGTAGAGGTCTTAGACCTTCTGTACCTATGCGATAGATTCAAAAGCCTTAGCAAACATGTTGTTGACGTCAGTTTTCTGGTGCGGCGGACAGGCGGCCAGCTGTTTGAAGAATCGTTATCAGATGGATGTAAAGAGCGGATTGCGGAGATACGAATGGTTCCTTTCTCCCAGGTTGAGGAGCTAGGATTATCAGAAACCTTCGCCCAACTTTTGGAAAATGGCTTACCCAACAAAGGCAGTTACCAAGGGGAGTTCCACAGATTCTGGAATGGCAAGAGCTGAATTACTTCTTCTCAAAGCAGTAATCCCATCACTTCTGAACAAAATGTCCATTGCCGGGACTATGAGTGGCTCAGCGCCCAAGGGGTTATCTAATTAATCCGCTGTCAGTCGAAAAACCTATGTGAAATACAAATAATCCGACCATTAGTCGAAAAACTTGCAAGAAATGCAAGTTTTCAGACTGTTAGCCGAAGAAACTGTTATACTCTTTTCACAAACAAAGCTGTGGAAGGAATTGTATGATACCGCGCCCGGACTATACCGACAAACTCTATACCTTTAAGAGCAGCGACATGGTCAAAGTCCTTATAGGTGTACGTCGCTGCGGAAAATCATCACTTCTCAAATTGTTCAAGCAGAACCTCCTCAGCCAAGGCCTCTCAGACAGTCAATTCATCGAAATCAACTTCGAATACCCGGGGTTCCTCAAACTGCAGGAGCCTCAGGAGTTCTATCGATATGTCAAAGACCGCATCATCTCCGGGCAGGAGATGTATCTCTTTGTCGATGAGGTTCAAGAGCTGAAGGAGTGGGCAAAGACCATCAATGGAATC
>WQXX01000009.1 GCA_009781535.1 Coriobacteriia bacterium
CGCCGCGCGCACCGAGGGCACCTCAGCTGGATTGTTTGAAGGCATGAAGATGACGCTTCTGGACATGCTGTACTGCCTCTTGCTCCCTTCAGGCAATGATGCAGCGGTGTGCGTCGCAGAAAATGTCGCTGGTTTTGAGGCTAAATTCGTTGGAATGATGAACGAAAAGGCAAAAGAGCTTGGTATGAATGACACGAATTATTCGGATTCTTCGGGTCTAACAGAGGAGGAGCATTACACCACTGTCCTTGATACCTTTATACTCACCCGCTACGCTATGCAAAATGAGACCTTCCGCAAAATCGTCGGCACGCGTTACAAAGAGGTAGACGTATCCGGCTACATCCTTTACCTGAACTCGACCAACCAGCTCTACGGTTATCTTGAAGACGCCAAAGTCACCGGCGTTAAAACGGGGACTAATTATGATTCAGGTTATTGTTTTATCGGCTCAGCCATAAAATATGGTGTTGAGCTCTATGCCGTGTTCTTTCAGGGAAACACCAGGGCAGAAAGCTTTGTGGATGCGGCAACCCTGCTCGAATGGGGTTTCAGGCATTTTAGAACCATTGAGCTTATCAATCCCAGCCAGCAGGTTGGCACCGTTGCTTGTACCAGTTGGCTGGATAAAACGGTTGCCGTTTATGCTCCCGCTGCGATTCGGATAGAGATTTTCGATCTCGATGGACCGATCGACCAGATTATCGTCATGGATGATATTAAAGGCGCGGTAGTCAAAGGTCAGGTCTGTGGTCAAATCATCTGGAAACAAAACGGCGTCGAGCTTGCCTCTTCGGAGCTGGTAGCAGGCGAGCGGGTCGCTGCACCGAACTTTTTTGAGAGCCTCGGTATCGCATGGAAACGTTTTTGGGGCGGATTTAAGGACGAACCAGAGCACGCAGAAGGTTCGATACTGCTTCTGCCTCAGGTTCCCGTACCTCCGATTCCAGCTGTTTATCTGCGCGCCGCCTGATGTCGCACCATAAGGTCACTTTGGGCTTGATCCAAAGCGCAACTTTCTACACAATTCTTGAAGGCCTTGGAAGGATTCGTTTAGGTGGCGCGCCGGCGCCGCTGTTCATCCATACGATGACGACCGTCGATCCCGTACGGCTTGCACAGATCGGCTCATCGGCGCCGGCGCTGCTTTTAACTGGCGAAGCCGAGGTCATCGATGTGATTATGGTAACACGTACCGGTGATACTGAATACATGCTCACCACTCACCCTCAGACATGCAGCGAGGTCCTTGCCTGGCTTGAGGCGCACTCCACGATCTGCGATGACGACGGATTGGTCTTTGAAGGTCTTGAGCTGACGGATGAGACCGAAAGCCTTAAGACTATCGCTGTCTATGGGTCTGATTCTCACGGAATAGTTGATGATTTGGCAGCTCATCAACTTGCAGATACCCTCGGCTCTGGCTCCAGCGGCCTATGCGAGCTTGACGGCATCCCTGCCTTCGTCTTGGCCTATCCTTTGTTGCCGGAAGGATATTTTGAGCTTTCAGTCGCGCCAGACCTCGTTGCGCTACTCGAAAACATCCTCCTAAGCTTTCCGGAGATTGATCCATCCTCGTTTGAAGAATACCGCAATGCCCGTCTACAAGCAGGCACCTGGTTTGCGGGAGCAGAGGAAGCGGAATACCACGGCGTTGATACTCCACAGCTGGCAGCCCTCATACGAACCGCCCATGATTTCGTCGGAGCCCGCTCCTTGACAAAAGGGACTGCCGATTAGTCCCCCTACCGCAGGGGCTTTCATGATAGAATCGCACAAGATGTTCCAACTGCGAGCGAAAGGTTTTATGATGGGTGAGAAGGCGCTTTGTCCCGTGTGTCAGTATGAGATCGACATCTCAGCGAATTCGTGCGCTCATTGTGGGTTCAAACTGGTCGGTGCAACACAGGAATTCTCTTCACCCGGAACAGGCGGTTTTGCGTTCAACGAGACGGCTGTATGTGGCAAGCCTCACCTCACCGTGACAAAAGGGCCTATTGCTGGACAGGTTTTCTATCTTGAACCGTTGCCCATAAGTATCGGTCGTGACCCGGAATGTGACCTTTTCCTTAACAACATGACCGTGTCGCGCCTACATGCCATTATCGAGAAGCATGGCTCAAAGTTATATGTCCGTGACGGCGGCTCCTTGAATGGAACGTGGGTAGATGGAAAGGTTGTTGAAGAAGCTGACCTGGTCGAAGGCACGCTTCTCCAGATCGGAACCTTCTCTATGCGCTTTTCTTGCCTTTAGTGGTATCGGCAGGGCTTACTAAGAGATAACGTCTCCGCCAGTGTAGAAATCAAAGTCGGCAATCGTACAGCTGATCCACACCGCATTGTCAAGCAGGCGTGTGACTGTATAGACTTGGTTAAACCGGCATGCGGCGATCTTCCAATAATACGTTTCTTCGTCGATTTCCTTGGTGCCTTGTATGACCTTGTTTCCCTGGGGGTCAGATCCACTGGCAATGACGGTAACACCTTCTCCCGTCAAGCCCTGCAGCGTCAACAGATGCTGCATCTCGGCGTCGACGCTCTCTCCGCAAAGGTTCATATACCTGAGCTTAAACCATATGCCCAGACTGCCATCTGACATGTCAAGCGTATAGGCGCCATTGAAATAATCCTCAAGAACGTCGACCTGATACGCGTTGTATGTTCCTCCATAAAAGCCCGTCATGAAGTCGGCAGTGACTTCTTTTGGCATACGGATGAAGCCAACCTTGATGGCACTAGGATCTATCGATTCGGGGTTGTAACGCTCATCCGTGAAGATGACCTCTCCTGCATCTTCCATAGTCGATATGATCTCAGCAAAGTCCACGTCGATGATGCTGAACAGTTTTGGCAGTCCCGCATCAATAGCTGTGCGTGTCTGTTGCTCAGTCAAGGTAACTGGATTATTCGTCTCGTTGGTAGTAAGCTTTATATAAGCTTGTTGCAAAACGTACCATGACATCAGTACTCCGAGTATTACAACAAAACAATACGAAATGATGAAGAGGGGGGATTTAAGCCGGGAGCGGCCGCCTCCACGGATGCGATAGGAGCTGCCTCTTTCATACAGGGGGGTAAAGGGGCCGCTCTCGTATCTTCCTCTGGGTCTTTGAGGAACCCTGGTCCTTGGGGACCATGCCGCAATGCTTCTATTCTCTGGCTGCTGTCTTTGGGATGACGATGAAGCTCCTAATGACATGGACGGCCTTTCAATGCGCTTCCTTGGAGCGAGCAGACTCGTTGAAGCCGAAGACCCTGGATAATCTGTGTCCTGATCCGAATAAGCATCAGACTGGCTTTTAGACGACCTGCTTTGTGAGGAATAAGATCTGTCCTGTCTTGAGGAGGAGCTATCCTGATCTGTGTATGATCTGTCGCCGCCATTGCGAGAACTGTCCTGGCGTGAATAAGCATTATCCTGCTCAGCATATGATCTGCCTTTGCCGGCACGCAGGCTGTCTTGCGCTGCGCTTGATCTGTCTTGTTTGCCCAGGTCGGCAGCAGATGCTCCTGCCCGACTTGTCGAGGGCCTTCTCTGTTCGATCGAAGGTTTGATCTCACTTGTATCATCGTATTTTTCGTCCTCATTAGCAAAGGGCAGTTCGGGCATCTCTTCGCCAATAGCAGAATAACTCATCGTTGAGTCAAGCGCGCCTGAATCTGCCTGAGATGACCTGCCCTTAGGCAGAGCGCCCTTGAACAATGCCTTCATGGAAGCAGTTCCTTGCGACAACGAGCCACGTAGCGCCTGCCCGGCAGAGGACATGCTGCGTAGTGGTGAGGCATGCGGTTTTACATCCTGTGAAGACGATGCCTGGGGTTTGGCACCCTGCGAAGATGCGGTTTGGGGTTTGCTTTGTGAGGCTACAGACTGCGAAGACGCACCGTATGAAGGTGTTACCTGTGAGGAAGCATAAGCTGAGCGTCCATTTGTTGGCATCTCGCGTACTTCGTCATCCATCCGTTCAGCGCTACGCGCAGCTCTTGACTGTTGTTGGCTTGTAGCGGCGTCAAAGCTCTCGAAGAATGCGTCGAGGTCAAAGCTGCTGTCTGCAGCACGCGAACTATTATCAGTCTCTCTATTCATGAGGCAACCACATCTTCATCAAGGCAGGCTTGGTTAAGGCGTCTGCTCCAAAGCATGACCAATCTATAATTGTACCATCCCTCACTCGTGGATATCACCCAGATTAAACGGCGTCTCCTGATAGACACAATGATTGAGCCAATTCGCAAAGAATTGGTGTGCATAGGTACGCCATCGTATCAGCGGAAGACGCGACGGATCATCGTCAGGATAATAATTACATGGCACAGCGACGGGCAGCCCTGCAGCAACGTCACGCCTATACTCACGGTCCAAAGTAAGCGCCTCATACTCCAGATGCCCGGTGACAAAGATCTGTCGGTCATCCGGGCGCGCAAAGACGACCGCACCTGTCTCAGGTGAGCTTGCAAGCACCTTAAGGCCCGTCCCTTCCAGATCCTGCGGCAGTATCGTGGTATAGCGTGATTGCGGCATAAGAAAACGGTCGTCGAAACCTTTCATGAGGTTGCTCATCGTGTCGTGTATCTCAAGCTCATAAACACCCGAGAGCTTCTCATCCAGGATACGCTTGTCTGTGTGGAAGAAATGCCACAGAGCCGCATTCACTCCCCAGCAGATATACAAAGAGCTGAAGACACTCGTCCGTGACCATTCAAAGAGCCTCGTCAGCTTATCCCAGTAATCGATCTGTTCAAACGGCAAGGTCTCAACAGGAGCTCCGGTGACGATGAGTCCGTCAAAACGGCGTTCGAGCGCCTCGTCGGAGCTGATGTAAAACGTCTCCATATGCGTCTCTGAGGTGTTTTTTGAGACATGCCCGCTTATCGAAATGAGGGTAAGGTGAACCTGCAGCGGAGAGTTGGAGAGCAGCCGGATGAGCTGTGTCTCGGTATCGATCTTTGTTGGCATGAGATTAAGGATGGCGATCTCAAGCGGACGGATGTCTTGCGTACGCGCACGCGTCTCAGTCATAAGGAAGATATTCTCTTTGGACAGCGTCTCGATAGCAGGAAGGCCATCGGGTACATTGACAGGCATGATCAGCACCTCGTTTCGAATACGTAGGCTGATGATTGTACCGGAAAATGCAGCTTTGCAGTACAATGAAACCATGATTGTTCATGCAAATGATACTGCACCGCCAGCCAGCAACGTCGCCGACCTTGCCGTTCGCGACGTACAGCGCCGTTTGAGTATTCTCGGCTACGATCTTGGTATTGAGGCTGAGGCAGGCTTGTATGGTGAAAAGACCGCCGCTGCAGTCTCTGCATTCAAGATGAGCACCCAGTTGCCGGCAGGTGAGATGCTTGACCAGGCAACGTGGATTGCGCTGGTAGATGCAAGTCTTACGATGGGGGATCGCCCCCTGTTTCTGCACCGGCCACATTTCCAGGGCCGCGACGTCGCAACGCTGCAGCGTATCCTTTTCACGCTTGGATTCCCCTGCAACATCGATGGCATCTTCGATCCGTCGACCGAATCCGCCGTACGCGATTTCCAACGGAGCTTAGCTCTTGACGATAGGGGCATCGTGGATGAGGGGACCTATACCGCCTTGTCTCGCTTGCGTCATGCCTGGGAGGGAAAGGGCGGCACGCGTGTCGAGGGCCGGCCATTCGATCTGGCTCGCGCAATACAGGTTCTTGAAACCGTACCGATTTGTGTGTACGGCGTCTCCGAGGCGACGCGTTCGATGGCTGACCGTATCTCCAACCTTGCCCATGCGACGACGAGCCGTGCGCAGGTGATGAGCGCGTCCTCGCTCACCCGTCCACCCGCGGCGGATGTATTAGTTGTTGGGTTGATTCAGACTGAGGATTCCAAGGAAATAGATGACGACGGTCTCACCCTTGCGCAACGTATCCAGGATGCTGTTGCAGCGCTTAGCGAGGGAAATCGCCGTGTTCTGATACCGATTTCGTCTACCTGCGGGGGAGCTTTGGATCGGTATCGCGAGCAGCGGTGTGCTATTGAGGTACTAGACGCGCTTTGCGCTTCCCTGGTGTTTGTGCGATGCGCGGATTTAGCCTTGTCACCCCGGGCTTGATCCGGGGCCTATCAGGGTGATTATAGGACGAGATTGTGTGTTGCCTGAAAAACTGGTCGCAAATGGAAGCTATGCAATAATCGGCGCTTCCCTGACGTTTGTATGGTGCGCGGATTAAGCCTTGTCACCCTGAGCAAGCACCCGTTAGGGTGCGCTGTCGAAGGGCCTAACGGGAGAGCTGTTGGGTTGGTTGAGTTGTCGCCCAGAAAGTAGATGTATTGCTTAACCTTTAACCATCTGAATCAGCAGGTCCAGGGCCTCGCCCAAGCTCACATTGTTAAGCTGGGCGGTTGCGATAACGCTTGATGCGACAAATAACACAGCAATGATAAGCACAACGATGATGAATCGCAGCACCGCGCGTGCGGCAAGCGCGCTTGCCGCACGCGCGGTGCGCCGTGGCGGTGCGGAGAACTCGTGATACACATGGACCTGCTTGCCGGAGGAAACCGTTAGTACATGAGCATCAAGCGTTGGGAGTATGCTTGCTTCGACAGCGAAGGCCGCAGGATCGCTGCCCTTGGGTGGGGTTTCGTCAACAGCAACGCGCACTGCGGCGTTGGTTTGAGCCTTTGATGCATCCTGCCCGAGTTGCCGCTTGAGCTCGTTGTTCTGGAGATCAAGATCGACCAAATCAACGATTCGTGCCGCCAGTTCCTGTTCGAGCTTGACTTTTTCTGTCAATGTCTTTTCGAGTGCGATCTCGACGGTGTGGGTATCAACACTTACCTGCTGGAGGTCACTGACAAGCTCGTTGCGGCTCAGCTTTTCAATCTCGATCTGATAGTGGGCATCCTCAAGCTGCTCTTGCAGATATTTGGAGGTCTCTTTTTCGTATCGAAGGTCGTCGCTTATTTCGCGCAGTAACCCGTCTCGCTGCTCGATACGGGTTGAAAGCTCCTCGACCTGTGTGCGGAGATCGTTGATACGCTCGTACATGAACAGCTCGCTATTGGCGAGGTATTCGCGTGCGGTAGCAAAATCGTCGGCTTTCGCAACTTCATAACCAAAGTCGATCGTCTTCTTGTCGGGAAAAACAAGGACATTACCAGCGTGGTATTGTGTATCCTGCTTTGTTGGGATCAGGAGGTCTTGCTCTGTGACCTCGTAAAGATGAAAATGGTCGTAACGGCCTCTATATATCATGGGCGTCTAGCGGCGGCGTATGTGAGCAAAGATCGGAGCTTACGAGGAATACTCTGTAAGGAAGTCATCGAGTGCGACGCGGATCATCTCCGAGGAATTGCTCGGCTCAATGCCATTGATCTTGTTGTGGGCTGACAGCTCAAGGAGTCTCACGTATTGGTCGGCGTAAATGTAGAAGCCTTTGTAAACGGTTGGACGGTCAACACCTTTTTCATTTTTGAGTGCCTCTTGCAGCGCCTTGGCGCCTCGTGTCCTTGTTGACATTGCAATCCCTTTTCCCTACCACTGTGGTCAGTATCTGGACAATCTAATCGTATTCTGCGCCGTGAGCTCCCTTTTCCATCATTGTGGCAATCCTGATAGCGCATCAGGAGCGAAGGCGTTGATGTGTAGGTGTGCTAGCATATATTAATATACTAAAGAAGTCAAGCATTGATTGCGACAAATCTGATTCACCTATTTCTAAGCTCGATTCAGGATAAGATTCTGATACAGTGCGGTAGTCTTTGCCGAAGGAAGTATCCCCAGCTCCTCGTTAAGATAACTCTTGCAGGCAAAATACGTCTCGATAGCTGAGGTGCGTTGCCCTGCACTGAATTGGGCGTCCATGAGGGCACGATAGACGTCCTCTCGCGTGTGGTCGTAATCATAAGCGCGTCGTGTGAACCAAAGAGTTGCCTGTGCATCACCAACCGTATGCGCCATTGCGACTGTAGAGAGCAGTGCGTCCACGAGAAAATCCCTCTGACGTTTACGATACTGCTGCAAGACCCCATCAAGCCGGGTACCCGCAAGCAATTCATCTCGATACAGGCTTTCCATCTGGCGCACCACCTCGAGCTGTTCAGGCATGCTGAGGTTACGCATGATAGCTCTGCGTGCGAGCTCTTCAAACTGGTCGATATCACTGGTGACCAGCGAAGTATCGAGGTGATAATGCGTTCCGCTTCGTAAAAGATAGCGGTCATCCTCGTCCGAATGCGTGGAGAGTGAGCGGCTGAGGCGCGAGGTAGTTACATGGAAGTTATTGATGGCACGATCGATATCCATACGAGGCCAGAACTGCTGGACCGCTGTATCACGCGTGATGCACTTCCGCGGGCTGAGCAGTATCAAAGCAAGTAGGGATTGGACGCGCTTGCCCCGCAGGTAATGATGTTCGACACGGACGTTTCCTCGGTAGACCTCTACGTCGCCAAAGAGGCGGATGTAGAGAGGCTCACGGTGCTGGTGTAGTTGACGTACAGCGACCTCGGTGGCTTCGAGTTCTTGGATTATCATCTGCCCGATATGAAGCTCATCAGGTATCTGATCATACACGGCTTGTATCTGCGTGTTCTGAGTTAACGTCGCCTGAGCTTGCATCCTCTGTACACGCGTCTTGTGTTCGTGCATCCCAGTCGCTTGCGTCCCTTGAGACAACGTCTCTTGAGCTTGCGACCTCTGGACTTGGTAGTCTTCGGCTAATAGAGCCTCAATGCAGATCAGCACCTCATGCGAACGGCTGAGTTGGCCACGCTTCAGCAGTTCCATCGAAAGAAGGGTCAAAGTTTCGACGACGCAGGTCAGGCGCTGGTCCGTTTCGGTATGAGCATAGTATTCAAAGAGCACCTGAATGACCCCCGGCAGCAATGGCTGCAAGGGCATTCCTGCAAGTCTGAGCAGCTTTGAGTCTGATTTGTCCAGTGTGAACAGGGGGTTGAAAGCAGCAAGAGTCAAAGGCAGGTCATCATGCATCGTAAAGCCGAGATCTAAGGCCTCTTTAACGCTTAAGTGCGAAAGGACGGCGGTCAAGCTTGCAAAAAGGCGCATCTCAAGTGGTAAGGCGTCTGTTAAAAAGCTCAAAATACAGGAGCTCTGTTGAGCTGGTGAGCAGTAGGCTGGGTTGAGCAGATCTGAACCTGAGATGAGGAAACGATCGGATTGTAGATTGTGATAGCAATCGTACTGGGGAACCGTGACAACGATAACACGCCAACCAAACTCGATGAGTCTATCGACGTCATCAGAAAACTGCTCGGCTTGCCAAGGCTCCAGGTATGCAAGGTCATCAACGATTAGTACGTGTTCGGCAACTCCTGGTATCGTGCACTTGAGAAGGAAGCGGGCCAAGGTGCCAGCCTCGACTCCCTGGATAAACGATTCAGATGATCCATCGAGCCAATGGACGTCGTCGCCTTGTCGAAATTGTTGCGAGTATCGATGAACTAACGAAGTGCGTCCTGAGTTACGAGGTGCGACGATGAAGCAGGGAATACCGGAGGCAAGATGTATCTCCAGGGCAAGCGTATCGAGCTGATGTTCAGATCTCTGTTGCTGCATCTCGTCAGTCAATCTGGTCATATTGGGCTGAATAAGCAGGATTGCTTCGTCAATCGCGTCGGTTTTGTTGATGGGTTTGTTGTTGGATTTGTTGATGGGTTTGGTGGCGTACGTGGCTGCGGGCTTCGTGCTGATCATGTGGGTCTCCTTGGCGCGTATGTGATGGTCCGACTTGCTGCAAATAGTTGCTTGAGCAAGTAATAGTGTATGCTAGCATAGATGCATAGAAGTTTGCAAGACTGAATTTGTGCAAAACATCCCGACATCTTCAATAATCGGGCGATAGCGCCCTTCGCCACGTTACAAATTGGATAACACTCGTACATCGGTGCCAAAACCTGTTAGAATGCTGTATGTCCCTTCGGGTCTGTGGTTGCGGGGCTTATAAGAGTTCCTAGTCCATGGTAGATGCGGCCTAAAGGATCCACGTAATCATGCAGGATCTCCTGTATGTGAGCACGGCGCATCTTAGGGGTAAGTCGTACCGTCCGGTGTATGTGAGACATCCGGTCTCCCGGGCGAGAGGGCCAGTAGTAAGATTGTATCAAGCAACCGTCCCAGTATGCGAGTGTGGGGCCAAAGACCAGGTCAGCCGAAGGGATCTTGGTGTTAGAGCTTAGATTCGAAGGGGTAGATATGTCAAAAAGGACGCAGCCAGTCACATCGATAAGCAAACGGGCGCTAGCCCTGCTGCTTATGGCGATCCTTATTCTCTTTGGGTTGTCGGGTTGTTTGAACTATGGCGACAAGGAAATCACACTTGAGCCCAAGCTGAGCACGCCGACGATCATCACTTCTGGCGTACTTACCGTTGGCGTCGATTCATCGCGCGCGCCCTATGCCGGCGTCTCCAGAGCAGGCGCCATCGTCGGTATCGACGTTGATATTGCTGCCGCTTTAGCAGATATCCTCGGTCTTAAGCTCAGGATTGTCGATACAGCAGACCAGGATGCAGACGAGATGCTCCATAACGGTGAAATCGACATGGTCATGGACGTTGAGCAGAGTGGCGCCTTCCTTACCAATGCCACGGAAATCGGCCCCTACATCAACAGCGGTCCAGCCCTATTTATGGAGGTCAAGGGAACTTCGCTTCCAACCATAGATTTCAGGACCCTGACAGGTACAAAGATTGTCGCCCAGCAGGATTCGCTTTCAGCCTGGGTAGTCGACGAGCTCCTTGGAGATGGCACTGCTGTTCCTGTCGCAAATCTCGATGCTGTCTTAGGTGCCATCACCAATGGTACGGCAACATATGCAGCCGCAGATGCGATCATCGGCTCCTATCTTGCTGCCGATCCCGGCAGCATATCCTGCGTCGCATTCTTTCCTGATGCAGAGGCTGGCGTCTATATTGGCGTTGAGAAAACCAATACCGTGCTTGTCGAAGCCCTGAAAGACGCCCTGACAGAGATTCGCAATAAAGGTCAGCTTTCCGTCATCCTTATCAAGTGGCTTGGGCCCCTATCCTCACTTATCGTGATCAACAACCAGCCTATCATCACGCAGGATGCAGGAACAATCAATTCCAGACCAGGAGAAATCGATATGGGAGATGATCTCCCCGATCCTTCATTGGCAGGTTCTCCGCCTGTAACCTAGGCCATCGGCTATCCATCAGTTATCCATCAGCTGTCCATCGGCTGGCTAGCAGCTAGCTTTCGGTTATCCATCGGTTATACATCAGCTGGCCAGCAGATAGCTTTCGGCTATCCATCAGCTATCCATCAGCTCCTCTTTTTCCTTGCTCAAACGGGTTTGAGAGCCTTTTACCATTCCATTTGAGTGGCACTTTTGTGTTTTATTGTACAAAAGTGATGAAAGCAAGGTAAAAATGGTGTAAAGTACACGGAGTGTTGTGGTATGCACCAAAACAGAGTTTGAATAGGAATGGGAACAGAGGAGGTTTTATGTCAATCACAAAGAAAATTATTGCCCTTCTGACATGCATCGTGTTGGCTTCGAGCGTGATGCTCGTAGGCTGTAAAACCACGAGCAATCTGCCAGAGGGCGCCAAGCTCATCAAGGAAGGAACGCTGATCATCGGCTCCGACTGCGATTATCCGCCGTTTATCGAGATGAACTGGATGAACAAGCCGATAGGCTTCGAGTACGAGCTCATGAACCTTATCGGCAAGAATCTCGGCGTTAAGATCAAGTATCTGCCGCCGCAGAACTTTGATACGCTGATTGCAACGGTAGCGGCTGGCGGTGTCATGGACGTTGGCGTTTCATCGTTTACGATTACCCCAGACCGTTTGAAGGAAGTCGATTTCTGCATACCGTACTTCAACTCGAACCAGGCCATCGTCGCCCTGAAGACCAGTAATCTCACGAACTACTCCCAGCTGGCTGGCAAGGTCATTGGCGTACAGAGTGGGACCACGGGTGAAGAATGGGCGCGTGAGAACCTGCCCACCGCCACCATCAAACCCTTCAATCAGACCTCTGAGGCTCTTTTAGCTCTTGCTGCTGGTGATATCTATGCCGCAATCTATGACGAGCCGGTTGCCAAGAAGCATATGTCGGGGAATACCTGGACCCAGTGCGAGCTTGTTCAGGTCATCGCTACCAACGAGCAATACGGCTTTGCGGTTGCCAAGGATAACCCTGAGTTGAGGGATGCCCTCAATCAGGCGCTACGCGACCTTAAGAAAGACGGCTCATTTGACAAACTCTTTGCGAAGTACTTCCCGGGGGTCGACCCGCCGTCCCTGAAGTAATAGAAATTGTAGGTACTACCCGTATTGAATTCTGGTACACTGGTTCAATCCTTAATGACAGGCTCGGTTTTTGCAATCGACCCGCAGTAGAAAAGGCATGTATCAGATGACACAACGCACCACTGCAAAGGCATGGATGAAACCTATCCTCTCATTGCTTGCCTTAGCAGTGGTGCTCTCTTTGGTGGCAGAAGTCACCTCTCCCTCCTTTGCGGAGGCGTTAACAGTAACTTCGACAACTGCGCGCTCGAACCAGGAGTCCGGTTATGAAGTTGTCGGCGGGGTGCCGACGCGTATCCTCTGGGAGGCTGACGTTGACGAGGGCGAACAGGTTAAGTCGATTACCTTGAAGTTCCCTGAAGGCTCATTCATTGCAGATGATGCCAACGTATTAGCAACCATCCTGTATCAGGAAGACCCCAAGGAAACACCTAAGCGCATCGAGGTCGATCAGGTCTACACAATTTCAGATGCAGGTTTCACCATCGCCTTTGCGGAACTGATCCCTGAGGCTCATACCATACGTATTGAGATTAACGGAATCGCCTTGCCGCCCGAAGGTGGCGCGTATGTGCTCACAGGAAGTTACGTTGATGGCACGGGAACCACCAGAAAGCTGGAAGACCCCATATCGATCGTAGTTATTGACAGACCCTTGATCGAGAAGGTGTTTGAATGGCTTGGGGAGCAGAAATGGGTTCAGGTTTGGAACACACAGTTTTTCCTTCGTCTCTTCTTGAATCCGCAATATGCCATTGTATCTATTCCTAATCTGTTCTTCGGATGGTTGAGATCTCTAGGGCTCGTTGCCGTAGGCTTCCCGCTCGCTATTCCCATCGGTCTTGCTTTTGCCTTCCTGCGTATGGCAAAACTGCGCATCGTTCGTTTTATTGCAAGCATCTATGTCAATGTCATCCGTGGTACGCCGTTGTTCCTTCAGATGTACATCGTCATCATGGGCTTGAAGATGGTCTGGCCATCGCTTGACAGCTACATGCTCGGTATCGTCGTGCTTGCTTTAAACTCAAGCGCCTACCTTGCGGAGATATTCCGAGCCGGTATCCAGTCCATCCACAAAGGGCAGTTCGAGGCGTCGGCTTCCTTAGGCATGAATGGCGCCATGACGATGTTTTTTGTAATAATCCCGCAGACGGTACGGCGCGTCATTCCCACGGCGACCTCTGAGTTCATCCTTTTGTTCAAGGACACCTCGCTATTGGCAGCTGTTGGCGTCATGGAGATGATGATGTTTGCCAAGTCCATGGTCGCCGGTGCGAGCAACATGACGCCCTACGTTGTTGCGGCTGGATTCTACCTCATCGTCACTTTGCCGCTGACAAAATTCGTCGGCATCTTCGAGAAAAAACTTGCCGCTTCTGAGGGTACCATTTCGCAGCCGTTGCCGAAAAAGAAGAAACCCGGTCTGCTTGGTGGTTTGGCAACGGTTCTGCCTATCCCAACGATGGAGGGTGCGGATGCTGTGATACGGGATGCTGAGAGTGTGGATGCGGCGGATGCCGAGTATTCTGCAACTGTTATTGTCGAACCAATTGATGCAGATACCAGTAGTTCAGCTGATCCTGACCCCACGGAGCCACCTGATATCGACGCCTCTCGAACACAGGTAGGAGGTGGAAAGAATGACTAATCGCGACAAGGGCGTTGTGCGTATTGAAGGCCTGCACAAATCCTTTGGGACAAACGAGGTACTTAAAGGCGTTGACCTGGAAGTTGATCGCGGCGAGGTGGTCGTCATCCTTGGGCCTTCTGGCTCAGGTAAGTCCACGATCCTGCGCTGCATCAATCTGCTCGAAAAACCCACCTCCGGTAACATCTGGTTTGAGGACACCTGCATCACGGCCCCAGAGACCGATATCAATAAGGTCCGCGAGCAGATTGGTATGGTATTCCAGTCCTTCAACCTTTTTCCTCATCTGTCGGCTTTAGGCAATGTCATGCTTGCGCAACGCAAGGTCTTAAAACGCTCGAAGGATGAAGCTGAGCGGATAGCCTTAGAGCAGCTCACCAAGGTGGGGCTTGCCGATCGTGTCGATTACATGCCCGCCCAGCTTTCCGGCGGTCAGCAGCAACGTGTTGCCATCGCGCGGGCATTAGCTATGGATCCGCACGTCATGCTCTTTGACGAAGTGACCTCAGCCCTTGACCCTGAACTTGTGCGAGGCGTGCTCGACGTTATGAAAGAGCTTGCTAAAGGCGGCATGACGATGATCGTCGTGACCCATGAGATGGGCTTTGCCCGCGACGTTGCCGACCGCGTCATCTTTATGGACGGCGGGGTCATCGTTGAGCAGGGGAGTCCTCAGGAAGTGTTCGACAACCCGCAAAACGAGCGCACGAAGAACTTCCTCGGACATATCATATAACTTGTCTCCATAAATAGCTATTGAAAGTAGCAAATAGTATCGTGTAACAAGTTCCTTACACAATACCCCTAAACGCAGTACCTGAAGACCTTAGCTGTCTTCTATTTGTTATCATGAAACCTATATTTATGGGTAGCTCGGGGTGGTTTACGCTGAGCTATGAAAACCAACGAAAAGAGGTTTTTTATGGAAATCACGGTTACTGGTCGGAAGATGACAATCAGCGATTCGCTGCGCACATATGTTGAGGACAAGATTGGGAACTCGGTCAAGGTCTTTAATATCACACCCATGTCGGCGGAAGTGGTCTTAAGGATGGAGAAAAACCCTGCAAACCCCAATCCAGCTGTTGTCGAGGTGACGCTTTACACTAAAGGTCATATCATCCGCACCGTGGTAGCCGATGAGGATATGTATACCGCCATCGATGTTGCCGCTGCTAAAGTCGAGCGCCAACTGCGGAAATACAAAACAAAGGTTATTGATAAGCGCCAGCAGGTCAAAAAACAACGGGAGCCCTTGTGGGCTGGCGCCATTGATAGCATCGAGCAGGCAATCGAGGAGCGTTTTGCTCTCGAGGATGATGAGGACAGGATCGTCCGCATCAAACAGATCGACCTTGTGGCGCTTACCGAAGAAGAGGCGCTCATCCAGATCGACTTGCTCGGGCATGACTTCTTTATGTATACCAATGCCGTCGACGGGTTGGCGAATGTGATGTATCGCCGCAAAGATGGCAGCTATGGTATCCTCAAACCGCGCGTCGAGACCATTGATGGCAACTAAACGCTTTGTGGGATAGTTTTGTCACCCCGGACTTGATTTGGGGCCTATCAGGGTACTTGTAGGGTGAGTGCATGTGTTGCCTGACAAGATGGTGGCGAAATGGTATACATGGTAGAATCGAAGATATCCAGTAACGGATGGCAGGAATAGATGGCTGAGAAACCGACAAAAGAGGAAAAGGCTCGTAAAGCAGCAGAAAAGAAGGCGCTCGCAAAACAACGCAGGTCGCCCCTTCATTACCGGCTGTTCAAGGGCGCTATTGTCACGCTCGGCCTTACTTTTTGCTGTGTCTTTGCGTTTATGACCTTGTATCCCGTTCTCAGGGAGTTTTATATCGCGAGCCGCGAGTACGAGATCCTGGCGCTTGAATATGCAGCACTTCTGGATCGTAATGAAAAGATCGAGGAACAGATCGCCAATCTTCAGACCCCCGAAGGTGTTGCAGATCGTGCGCGGGAGCAGTTTGGGTGGGTCAAAGAAGGTGAGCAAGCCATCAATATCACCGGTTTGGGCGCCAGGGATTCCACGACGGCCTTGCCCGGTGCGGTGGTCTCTGGCAGCATAACGACGGAGTCGACTTGGTGGACTGACTTCCTCGATTGGGTCTTTGAGTACGAAGCCACCCCGCCTTCGCAAGAACTCTACGACCCGCTCATCCACTGATGATCATCCCTGATATCCGTGCGGCTATCGACCTGGGGACTGTTACCTCACGTCTGCTGGTAGCAAGCATCGACAAGGGCGTAGTATTGCCGCTGGCGCGCAGATCGGTGATAACCCATATGGGCGAAGGTCTGGCTGAAAGCGGCCGCATCTGTGATGCGGCCGCTGATCGTGTGTTGCAAGCCATACTCCAGTTTAAAGAGAGCATTACCGTTGTAGCTGCTGAGTTACGCGCAGCGGGCCTGGAGTGCCCGCGTATTCCTGTTCGGGCGGTGGCGACTTCTGCCATGCGTGACGCCTCCAATAGCGCAGAAATCATCGCTTTGTTGGCAGAGCAGGGAATCACTGTCGAGGTTATTGCAGGAGCGCGTGAGGCGGAGCTCTCGTTTA
>WQXX01000010.1 GCA_009781535.1 Coriobacteriia bacterium
AAGCTTCGCTAAAGCTTCGCTAAAGCTTCGCTAAAGCTTCGCTAAAGCTTCGCTAAAGCTTCGCTAAAGCTTCGCTAAAGCTTCGCTAAAGCTTCGCTAAAGCTTCGCTAAAGCTTCGCTAAAACTTCCGCGTGTACTGGCCGACGATCTCTCCAACCCTTGCCGTCGGGTCTATGTAAAGCGTGCCGCTGCAATCTATACGATCGATCTGGCAATCGTATCCGATATGGATATCTTGCCCGCTGACCACTTTTGCATGTACACGATGGAGCTCGATAGTCGTGGCTTCAATGAGGTCGATGGTTTCGCGGCCACTGAGGAAAGAGCGCCAAAAGTTACGTATCTCAGAGCGTATCCGGACCGTATCTCCAACGATCTCACGGGCAAACACTGCGCCGCGCGCATTTATCAGGTCTGAGGAAATCTCTTCGGCTACCCGGATCAAGCCTGCACAAATGATGCTGTCAGCTTCCAGACGGCCTTTGATTTCGGTGACGCCCTCGACGTTTAAGACCTTAGAGCGGACGTTCCCGCGAATCTGGGCGGTACCTTCGCAGTAGAAATCATCGGCGTCGATGCTGCCGTCACAGTTGAACACTCCCTCGATATCGAGCCTTTCAGCTTTGATGTTGCTCCCGCTGTTGCAGATGCCCTCGATATACATCTCCCTGAATTCCCCGCCGTAGATATTACTGATACCTTCGGCAAAAAACACACCATCCTTGGAGCCGATGTTTCCAATACCATCAGCATAGTGCTTGTACTCTCTCGTAATGCTCTTGCGGTGCCTCTTGCGCTCTTCCTTAAAAGCCTTCTTTTCAGATTTGAATTGTTCATTATCGACATTCATGATCGTTCCTTTCGATTTCGTTATTTTAATAAACTTGTTGAGAAGGCGCGCAGTGTTCCTGAAGCGCCCGTTTGATTCCTGCAGAAGTCACGTCGAGCGGCAACTGAGCCACAACGGTTATACGTTTTGAGAACAGAGGGGCAAAACCTTGCTTGAACAAGGCAAGATGCCAGCTTGTAGTAGGAGACTCCTCGGGCAAGGTTTTTAAGAGGTTGCAATCCATAACCTCGCCTTTCCACTCCTGCGCAATGCTGCGTGAGTCAAGCGCCAGCTCAGCAGCCTGTGGTGCGCCAAGAAAGCCTTTTGTTACCAGATCACCAAGCGCTCCGATGAAGACAACCTCGCTAAAGGTAAGAAACGTGCTCTCGCTATCTACACCTTGCTCAGAACCCCGGCCTTTATGAAGTTTTTCGATGACCAGATCAAGATACGCAGCATCTGTTTTGATGAGATCCTTAAGCTGGTCCACTGCAATGGCGCTTCCCGCATTGGGGGAGAGAATCGTGGCAATCGATTCAAGCGAGTACTCATCCTTCAGTTCCTTGATGGCGTTGATGCGTTCGAGTATCTGAGCGCGAGGGAAGAAGGTCTCTTGCCCGGTATACGATGAGCGTTTGTTAAACCAGTCCTCGGGTAAAAGCCGCTCACGCTTCCACCGGTAGAGCTGACCGTATGATATTCCGGTCAGTTCGAGGAGCTCTTTTTTGGATATTAGCTCCTGTTCCATATCTACTCCAATCTCTTGAATCTAAACTTCACCTGAGAATCCAAAGTCTGCTCATAAACGCTGATCAGCTCACTAACCCTGCGAATCCTGAAGTACAACTGCCAACCTTCTGGAATGATTCGTAACAATGTTATGTTTTATTGCTACATGAGCATCGTAACATAACATTGTTACGCATGTCAACAGGAAATTTAAAAATATTCTTTTATGAGCCTAGAGTTCAGGGAATTTTATGGAGAGATTAATATGGAAGTCGATTATATACCGCAAGATAACCGTCCAAGCCGTTCATCAAGAGTTCGTGGCAAAAATTTACGATAGTGTTTGACAGTACGTACGAAAAGCCTAGCTTTTAACGTTTTTCGGATGGATTTACAAGAAAAAGTATTGCTATTTTCAATTTAGCGATGGAATTCCAACAAAATACTCGCTATTTTTTAAATTATCGAAAACAGTATCGAAAATTTTTGCCACGAACTGTTCGGGAACTCACTAAAGAGTAAGAAAAGGCTGTGCGTGGACTTGCCACGCACAGCCTGTGAATAAAAAAGACTGAAGGCTACACGATACCCTGGGCAAGCATGGCGTCTGCAAGCTTCTTAAAGCCGGCGATGTTGGCGCCAACCACAAGGTTGCCTTCGAATCCGTACAGTTTGGCAGCGTCATCAGCAGCATGGTAGATATTCTTCATGATGCCTTTGAGTTTCTCTTCGACCTCCTCAAAAGACCATGACAGACGCCCGGAGTTCTGGCTCATCTCAAGCCCGGAGGTCGCAACGCCACCGGCGTTCGAGGCTTTTCCGGGGCAGAAGACCAATCCACTCTCAATCAGGTATTCAGTTGCCTCTAAGGTCGTGGGCATGTTTGCGCCTTCGGCAACGATTTTGCAGCCATTAGCAACCAGTTGCCTGGCGTCATCAATAAAGAGCTCGTTTTGAGTGGCGCAAGGCATCGCGATATCACAAGGTATACTCCAGACGCCGCGGCCTGCGAAGTATTTGACGCCTTCGACACGAGCGGCATATTCGGAGATGCGCGCCCGCTCGACCTCTTTGACCTGCTTCATGACGGCAAGGTTGATGCCATTGGGATCATAGACCCAACCAGAAGAATCAGACATCGTAACAACGGTAGCGCCGAGTTGCTGCGCTTTCTGGACAGCGTAGGTTGCAACGTTGCCCGAGCCAGAAACCACGACGGTCTTGCCTGCAAAGCTGTCGTTATGGCAAGTCAGGTGCTCCTGCACAAAGTACACCAGACCGTAACCGGTCGCCTCTGTACGTGCCAGCGAACCGCCATACGAAAGACCCTTTCCGGTCAGCACGCCTTCCCAGACGTTGCGGATACGCTTGTATTGTCCAAACATGTAGCCGATTTCGCGCGCACCTGTACCGATGTCGCCAGCGGGCACGTCGGTATCAGCTCCAATGTGTTTGCACAGCTCAGTCATGAAACTCTGGCAGAAACGCATGATCTCGTTGTCAGACTTACCTTTGGGGTCAAAGTCACTGCCGCCCTTGCCACCGCCCATGGGAAGTGTGGTAAGGCTGTTCTTGAAGGTCTGCTCAAAGCCCAGAAACTTGATAATGCCCAGATTGACGGATGGATGAAGGCGAATACCGCCCTTGTACGGCCCGAGGCAGCTATTAAACTGCACCCGAAATGCGCGATTGACATGGACAACACCTGTGTCGTCAACCCAAGGCACCCGAAAGATGATAGCGCGTTCTGGCTCGACGATACGCTCAAGAAGAGCAGCCTTCTCATATTGAGGATTGGCGTCGATAACCGGCTTCAGAGAGGTAAGGACCTCTGTGACCGCCTGGATGAATTCAGGCTCGTGTGCATTCTTTGCCTTGACCTCGTCGATGACCCTGTCGACATAACTCATGTGGCCCTCCTTTAATAGTCCGTTTGAAGCATTAAATAATAGCAGACTCAAACACACGATGTTTGGAATGAGTGGGAGTGGCGCAATGCGAAAGGGGAGTGGAACAGCTCGAAACAGGTCAAAACAGGTCGGAACAGGTTTCAGTCGAGATACAACTTCAAAAAACCACAAAAATCAAACCGGCACTTGCCCAATCGCGCGCTTACCGTTACCATGTAACTTCTGTGTTTCCAATGGTGCAATGGACACTTTGGAAACAGGGATGTGTCGGGACGTGGCGCAGTTTGGTAGCGCACTTGACTGGGGGTCAAGGGGTCGCAAGTTCAAATCTTGTCGTCCCGACCAGTACACCCGCGGAGGCGATGGGCCTCCGCGGGTGTACTGAGCAGTTTTTTGGGCAGTAATGCTGAGAGTATTACGACAGAGCTAGGATACGTATCAACATGGACATTCAATTGATTATGTGGGTTGTTTTCTGGGTCGTCATCGCTGCCGCTTTGACTATCGACCTGGTTTTCTTGAACAAGCATCATGGCGATGTGTCTTTTAAGGAAGCCGTATTGATGGTGTGTGTCTGGGTGGGGCTTTCATTATGCTTCTGCGTAAGTATCTACTTTACGCTGGGACCACAAAAAGCAATCGACTACGTTACTGGATATGTTGTCGAGTATTCCCTTTCGATTGATAACATGTTTGTATTCCTTATGCTCTTCTCCTATTTTGCCATACCGAGGGAACACCAGCCTAAGGTGCTGATGTTCGGTATTCTAGGCGCGGTCATTTTAAGATTCGTCTTCATTTTTGCGGGTATTCAGCTCATTAACGCCTTTTCGTGGATTATATACATCTTTGGCGCGCTGCTCATCTTTACCGCGATAAAGATGGTGGTCAAAAAAGAGGACGAGGTTCATCCAGAAAAAAACATTGTCATCAGATTGCTCAAGAAAATCCTCCCGTTTACTGATGACTCATCGAGTGGAAAATTCTTTGCCAAGGAGAACGGGATCCGACGTGCAACGCCGTTATTTGCAGCTGTTGTTGTTATTGAGATGAGCGACTTGATATTTGCGGTGGATTCTGTTCCCGCAGTGCTCTCAATCTCTACCGACACGTTCATCGTCTACACTTCAAACATATTTGCCATCGTAGGCTTGCGGTCTTTGTATTTCCTTCTGGCCAATCTCGCGGCGCGCTTCAGGTATCTTCAAACCGGAGTCGCAGTCATACTGCTTTTTGTTGGCGTAAAGATGCTTATCTCGCACTTTGTTCACATTCCAACCTATATCTCTCTTGGAGTAATAATCCTGGTGTTGGTCGTTTCAATAGTCGCATCTTCAATCATTAAAAAGAAAGATGACGGACCGCAATAAGCCATAGGGATAGCGATTGGTTCATCTGTATTCAGGTTCATACTCAGCGAACCGCAGTAGATCAATTCAGCGCGATTACGCTTGAATGGCTAAATGGAATATGCTGAGAGGATTAGAAACCTGCCTACTATGAGCATTTGCAATATCCGTTTCATAGTGAGATAATAATTCAACGTACTGAGTAAAATACTATATTAAGGATTCTATGATGTTTCAGCGTGAGTTAGTATCAATACTAAAGCGGCGATTAGAAGAGCCGCGCCAGTTTATCCAAATAATCGTTGGTCCTCGTCAAACAGGAAAAACAACAGCGGTAAACCAAGCGCTAGAAAAGATAAACATCCCAATACACTATGTCAGTGCAGATGATCCTGTGCTTATTTCGCAAAGCTGGCTGAAGAATGAATGGGAACAAGCTCGTCTTTTATGCGAAAGCAATAAAAAAGAAGCAATACTTGTTGTCGATGAGATTCAGAAGATTCCTCAGTGGTCATCGATTGTTAAACTCATGTGGGATGAAGATACACGATATGGGACATCGTTAAAAGTCGTATTAACGGGCTCATCATCGTTATTGCTCAAAAAGGGCATGTCGGAATCGCTCATGGGTCGTTTTGAGTTGCTTTATTCTCCACATTGGTGCCTGAAAGAGTGTTCAGATGCGTTTGGGTATACTCTTGAGGAGTTCCTCTATTTTGGCGGATATCCAGGAGCTGCGAAACAGCGTGACGATATTGAGAGGTGGAGACGTTATATCAACACTTCGATCGTCGAACCAACGATATCACAGGATGTTTTACAGATGGAGGAAGTACGCAAACCCATGCTTATGCGCGCTCTGTTCTATATGGGTGCAGCTTATTCTGCGCAAGAGTTATCGTATGTTAAGTTGCTGGGGCAATTGCAAGACGCTGGCAATACCGTGACACTGGCTCATTATCTGGAATTGCTTGAACGAGCCGGCATACTTTGCGGGCTTCAAAAATTCACTCATGAGAAGGTACGGCAACGGAAAAGCTCCCCGCGCTTTATGGTGTATGACACATCTCTTATGGTGTTGGCGGCAGATACTACGCCAACCCAAGTGATTAGTGATACAGTTTTTCGCGGTCATCTTGTGGAGAGCGCCGTCGGAGCGTACCTACTGGCACGGTCGCAAGAAGAAGGCTTTAAAGTATATTATTGGCGTGACTGCAACCAAGAGGTCGATTTTGTTCTGCAAAAGGGTATGTCGATTACAGCACTTGAGGTAAAGAGCGGTCGCGTTAAAGGAACAGGAGGCACCCTAGCCTTTTTGAAGAATTATCCACAAGCATTATGTTATACAGTAGGAAGCAAGACTTGTCCTTTGGAAGATTTTTTATTGGGTAGAGTCGAGTTGTTCAAAGCAACTGAAAGGCAACTTGATGCGACGCCACCTTCAGCTATGGAGATCATTGGAGAATTTGAAGATTTTATTAGCGAGCGAGCAGCTTCTGGTGTGCTTCTTGCGCAAGTTGTGAGTAATGTCTCTTACAACGATCGTATGGTTAGAGTTACCTTTAATCCCGCCAGTAAGGGCATAAAGGTGGGAGTTTTTTTGAGTCTCAGCCCTTTTTCTAATCTTGCGGAATTTGCTGGAACACCGATTGCTTTTAATGATAGGGTTGGGAAATGGCTGCGACCGGAAATAGACGGTGTTGAGGCATTGCTTGATGATGGCGCGAGTCTTGGTACACTTACGACAGCAGAGTTATATCGTTTGGGAACAGGTGATTGAGGTTGTATCATCGTCTGGACCTAATCTCCCAGGCAATTCCTACGAGTACACTTACCGAACGTCTTCAGCTGAGAACATTATTGTTCTTTGTTTTCCAGCTAATTGAGCTACCGCACAATTTTATTGATAGGCAATTCCAGGATGTCTTCTGCTCCGGCGGCCTTCAGGCGAGGGATGAGCACATTTACGCTTGCTTTATCGGCCACCGTGGTCAGCGAGTAATCATCTGAACCATAGAGTTGGCTGATTGTGGGGCGTTTCATGGCAGGCAACTCGGCGATAACAGCATCGAGACATTTCGCTGGCGTATTCATGAGCAGCAGGACACGCCCTCTGGCTTCGATCGCACCCAAGAGCATGGTACGAATCGCCTCTATGGCCTCATGTTTAACAGGGTCATCCCAGGAAGCGCGGTTCGTGAACAGGCGGGTTGTGGATTCAAGGATGGTCTCGACGATGCGCAGCCCGTTGAGCCGTAAGGTAGCGCCTGTTTCCGTGAGGTCAACCAGTGCGTCCATGAAGTCGGGCACTTTAGCCTCCGTTGCCCCATAGCTGAAGAACACCTCAACCGGAATCCCCAGCTGCTCAAAATAGGACCGCGTAATATGAGGAAATTCTGTGGTAATCCGGCTGCCTGGCGGTATGTCGCGCGCGCATTGAATGGATGATTTATCTGCAACAGCCAGCACCATCTTCACGGCGCCGGTGCCGGTTTTCGCGTAGGGTAGCTCAGCAATCTCGATGACGTCAGCCCTGCTTTCAGTTACCCAGTCATAACCCGAAATGCCGAGATCGAAGTCTCCCGATGCAACATAAATGGGGATTTCTTGCGGTCTGAGGATCTTTACTTTGGCGACTCGTGGGTCGTCGATGGTGGGGTTGTAGCCACGGCTTGGTTTGATGAGCTTCAGATTGGCATCGTCGAATAACTTATAAGTCTGTTCCTCAAGGCTACCTTTGGGCAAAGCGAGCGAAAGCATGGGTTAATCCTTTCAAAAACATAGGCAGAAAACGTCTCCCAGCACTTTAGCACGATAGTGTACTATAGTGCAACAAAGAATTACCGGCCAACGCAGTAGGAGTTCATGGCCAACACAGTAAGAGCTTACGACCAACGCAGTAAGAGCACATGACTAACGCAGCAAGAGCTTGCGAGCAAAATATCAGGAAACGTCAAGCAGTTTTTGGATTTCTCCTGCGGCTCCATCGTAATCCATCATCATAATCATATCCTTGATTTTCTCGATTGCGTCTTTTAACGCACCAAAAAGGCTCAGCGAGTTCAGATTCTCAAGCTCTTCATCGATACGTACAACATCGGTAGTATCAAAACAAACAAGCATTTCCCTCAGCATTGCCAGCAATTCAGGGGATAGTTCTATCGCGCCCTCCTCATGGCTTATTATCTTGAAAGACTCTTCCAGTTGCACCTTAAGATTATTCAAGCCATCCAGGAATGGCGGCAGATTTGCAGCGCAGAATCCAGTATCCATTTTCGCAGATGCGATTTCGAGACGATACGCCCTCTCCGAAAGCTCTGCAGCACCTATGTATGCCAGAGAACTCTTCATGCTATGCACGAATATCCTGAAATTACACATATCGTTTGCTACCAGTGATTCAGCCAGAGTTGTATTGCACTTCTGAATCTCTCCTAACGTTAATTCCAGGGTTTTTTTGTAGATATCCCACTGGTTACCAACCCTATCGAGTCCTTTTGATACAGAAAGCCCTTCGATTTGAGTGATTCTTGTCCAGAACTCCTTGTTTTCTGCGCCTTCAATATCCTTCAGACTTGATGCTTCTTGCGGCAGGTCGATGAATTTTTCTGAAGGAATCCATTTCAGGAGCATCTGTTTGAACTCAGCCTTGCGAATGGGTTTTGAGAGGTAATCATTCATACCGGCTTTGAGCATCATTTCTCTTGCGCCGATAACAGCGCTTGCGGTAAGCGCGATTATCGGGGTCTGTATACCTGATTTACGGATTCTCTTCGTTGTTTCGACGCCATCCATTTCTGGCATTCGGTAATCCATGAACACGATATCATACTGATTGTCCCGAACCATTTCCAACGCTTGTTTTCCGGATATAGCCGTTTCAGCATTTATTTTGAAAAGGCCTAAGAAACCGCAGGCAACATTCAGATTAACCATGTTGTCATCGACGACCAATACCTTTGCATCGGGGGCGAATGCTAAAACCTCTTTTTTATCTACTTTATGTATGAGTGTTTCATCGCCGAGGATCTTTGGTATCTCTACATAAAATGATGTGCCTTTGCCGTATACGCTTTCTACAGAAACATCCCCGTTCATCATGCTGAGAATGGATTTTACAATCGTAAGACCCAGTCCGGTTCCGATTTTTGTCCTGTTCTTCTTGACGTCAAACTGCTCAAAAGCCTCAAAAAGCGTCGGCAAATCCTCCGATCGAATACCCATACCTGTGTCGCTGACAATGATTTTTATCGAATTATCCGTATAGCTGATGGTCAATGTCACAAAGCCTTCATCGGTGAACTTAATCGCATTGCTCAAAAGGTTTAATAAAACCTGCCTGAGACGAATATTGTCGCCATACAGGAACACTGGTTCTTCTGGCATGCATAATCTGAAGGTTATCGATCTGTTTGAGACCAGGAAATGTGCGACAGAACTCACGCTGTCAATCAAGGCGTTAAAGTCGTAGTGTATGGGTAAGAGGGTCAGTTTTCCCTCTTGTACTTTGGACATATCCAGAATATCGTTGATGATACTCAGCAAGGCCTCAGCAGAAGATTTAATGTCGTTGGCATACTGGAATTGCCGTTTGCTTAAATCCTCTTGCAGCAGCAGCTCCGCCATTCCCAGTACAGCGTTCATCGGTGTGCGTATCTCATGCGACATGTTGGCTAAAAACCGGCTCTTTGCTTCGTTGGCAGCTTGAGCAGATTCTTTCTGGATCTCTGCCCTGCGTTCTCTTTCAGCGATTTCGAGCATTCTTTGTTCATTAGCCTTTGTTTCGCGTAGATCGCGAGAAAAAGATATGTAGTGGTATGTATCCTTCCAAGGAATCCGAATGATTTTGCTATCTACTGGAATAATCTCACCATCTGGCGACTGGAATGTCCTTTCAAGACTGATGACCTCCTTTTCATCCAAAATCTGCAGCATATCCTCTGATTTTTTTGTAGTTAACATTCCGTCTGGCTGGTATTCGGGGAAATAGTCATAGAAATCCCTACAAAAATCGGCCTTATTTGCGACGCCTAAGGTGTTGAGTGCTTCCTGATTACAATCGATGATATTGCCTTGGTCATCCCTCATGACGCAGATCAACGGTGTGCTGTTAAGCATCAGATTGACACGTTCGTTGGCTTCTTTGGCCTCAGCTTCTTTAAGCATAAAATCAGTCATATTGTAGTAATAAACGATCAAGCGATATCCAAAAACCCAAGAGATACGGGTAGCGTTAACCGTAAAGTATATAGGCGTCCCATCAGTTTTTTCCAATCGCACCATAGCCTGCGAGAAACCTGTCTCCAAAGCTTCGCGAATAACCTCTCTTCTTATGACTTCGGTCCTCGTTCCATCAGGCTGAAACTCCGGTTGGATCGATAGGAACGTATCATTAAAAAAAGTAGGCGATGTTGTTTCAGGAATTGCGAATACTTCGACAATATCACTGTTAAATGCGACAGCATCACCATTTGTGTCCCATACCGCACACGGCAGTGCGCTTGAATACAACAGATCGTTCAGACGACGCTCAGCTTCTTCCAGCCGTATCTCGGTGATATCGTTTGAGAAGATGAGGATACCGTCAAACTCCCCATTTTCATTCGTAATCCGCTTATACGTGATCCGATGTATCCGTCTTTCTCCACTCGACCGGCCGACAACATCGTCTGCAAAGAACTGTTCATCATCATTCAGGATTCGCGAAAGCCGGTGAGCTGCATT
Organism: Coriobacteriia bacterium; assembly: GCA_009781535.1. Taxonomy (GTDB): domain Bacteria; phylum Actinomycetota; class Coriobacteriia; order Coriobacteriales; family UBA8131; genus WRHU01. The sequence goes on from WQXX01000010.1 coordinate 10,542, forward strand.
ATTAATATCCAAACCTTCCCTGATTTTGAGTTTTTTGTATGCGTCAAGAAGCGGCATGCCAATAAAAGCATTGTAATCAGCAGTATCCGCCAAGCCGAGAAGGCTTTTACTGTAGTAGACGATCCTTGTATCGCGATCCAATAAGACAGAATAGCTGAAAGCGGTGTCCATAAGGGTCGCCAGATACTGTTCAAGCTTCTGTATATCCTTCACTCGATCATCCATGCTATCTGCTGACTCAAAGGAAGAATCATTCAACGTATCAGACATTTCGAATCCCTTCGAACGTACCTGCACACCACGTGTCAAGCATTTTTCATCCCTTCGCTGACTATTTGGATCTTGTCGGATAAGTCTACAAACAGATCCACGAGGTTTTGGTCGAATTGTGAGCCGCGTCCTTCGACGATGATTTGCATAGCCTCCTCATGCGAGAAAGCTTTTTTATAGGGACGATTCGAGACCAGCGCGTCGTAAACATCGACAATCGCCATCATGCGCGCCTGCAAAGGAATCTCTTCGCCTTTTAATTGGTCCGGATAGCCTGTGCCATCCCATCGTTCATGGTGCCAATATGCCAGAATCTTTGCATAATCCAAGAATGTTTGGTTTGGTATCTTTTCTTCAAGGCTCTCGAGTAGCATTCTTCCATACAGCGAATGAAGCTTCATTTTCGCGAACTCTTCCTCGGTAAGACGCGAAGGCTTTAAGAGGATGTCGTCGCGGATCTTGATCTTTCCAACATCATGCAGAAGAGCGGATTTCAAGAAAGCCCTTATGTCCCACGTCGCTAATTCGGCTGTGTACTGTATGGTTTTCTGCATGGCTTCCAGTAGAATCTCCAGATATTTTTGGACGCGATCGATATGCTGCCCTGTTTCCTCATCCCTAAACTCGATGATCTCCGCCGCCCATACAATGATCGCATTCTGAAGCGCCGAGATTTCCTTTACGCGTTCGTCGACCATATCAAGCAGGTTATCGTTAAACTCACGCAATTCATTCTTTTGCGCCTGCAACAGCAGATGCAATTCGACTCTCTTGAGCAGGATCGCATGCGAAAACGGCTTGGTAATGTAGTCGACTGCGCCCAGCGAAAGCCCCAGGAGTTCGTTTTCTAACTCGTTTTTCCCCGTCAGGAAGATGACGGGGATATCTGCGGTATCGGGGTTGCTCTTTAAGGCTTTTATCGTATCGTAACCACTCATGCCTGGCATCTCGATGTCGAGCAGAATCAAGTCAGGTTTGACCTTTTTAAGCGTCAACATGAGTTTTTCACCCGAAGGTATGGTAATCACCGTGTACTTGTGCTGCATCGCTGCCTTGCCGGTATTCAAGTTCACGATGCTGTCATCGACCAAAAAGATACAAGGCTTTCGCTCGTCCATTCTGCTTCCTCGTTCCTAAAGTAAGAGAATTAACCTATGCTGATGTGCCTGCGTTGATTCAGTTGTAATACCATGCGCGAAAGGCTAGAAAGAAAACGTCTCAAAGATGCCGTTGTGCCTGCGTTGATTCAGTTGTAATACCGTACGCGAAAGGCTAGAAAGAAAACGTCTCAAAGATTTCGTTGTAGATAACGTAGTAGCCTGGCTTTGAATAATGTCGGACGCCAGAGTAGTCAATCATCTCAAAAGCGATGACATAAAAGCCGTCACCCAAACTGGAATTATAAAAGCTCGTCTCATTGTCTACGGTAACAGATACCGAGGTAAGTTCCTCAGGGTCGCTCACGTTAAAATCCCAGTCGCCGGTGTTGCGGTAGTTGTAGAGGATGGGCTCGATGATATCGCCAATCTTGAGCGGTTCATACACCGGGTTGGATACCGTCAACTCGTTGAATACAAAGTTGCCCAAAGCGATAAGGCCAAGCATCTCATAGGAGCCCTCATAATAGTACGGCCCACTCCAGCTATATAAAACCATGAGGTTCTTTTGTGCGCCGTTATGATAGACCGGTACGCGATAAAGGACAAAGTCGACTCCATGACCGACAGCTTCCATATAACAAAGCGCCCCATCGATACTGCCCCAGTAGCCACTGAATTCGTCGTAGAAAAGACCATATTCCCAATCTGCGTATATATCGCCACGTGTGCCAAAATGGATGAATTCACCAGAGTACAGGTTAAAGACGCCCACCTTCAAAAAGATGGCGGCGACGTTTTCTGCACGTTCCTCAAGCTCCATCCACCATACCTCGTTACCGTGTGCAACGAGAGAAACATCATCAAGGCCCAGCGTCGCTGGCGCCGGCAAGGGCTGTGGTGTAGGGGCGGGTTGAGGAGTAGGAGTAGGCGCAGTCAGCGAGGTTAGATACGCCAGCCCTTCTTGCGACAAGGTACCGTTGAAAGCATACTCGTAATAGAACCTGAAGGCAGGGGAGGTGTTAAGTTCCACGAACGTCGCAAAATAACGTGCGCTACCCGTATAGGGGAAATAGCACGAAATCCCATGTCCTTCTGAACGCACCGGATTGATTACATGGTAGACCACCGCATTGTTAATAGCTCGAAGCATTGCAGCCGAGCTTTTGGGCAGCAATTCGCGGGCATGCGTCACAAGATCGCCCAGATCGACCATGTCGTATTTGCTTTCCGAACCGTTACTGCCTCCATAATTCTCTGATGCATAAGCGGCGCGTCCAAAGATCGCCATGTGCTCAGCACCGTCTTTGACAGCACCCTCAAGAAGCTCGATGCCCACATCATTGTAGGCCTTCAAGAGATCGTCGGCGTAGGACATGTCGATGACGCTGAGCGTCGTGTAGCAGGTATATCCAATCTGCGCGCACTGCGCCGCATAACCATCCGCGATGGCTTTGCCCAGCGCCGCGCCGTTGATGGAAGAGTTTCGAGCGAGTGCAGAGAAGAGAGCGGCGTAATCCCACGAGCAACCCAGCTGGGATTCTTCTGACGCCACGAAGTAGCGAGCTAAGCCGTTAAGTGCATCAACCGTGTCGATGGTTGCCATGAGGCAGGCGCTTAAGCCAATCAGCTCATAAGCGCCCGAGGCGGCAGGACGCGAGCTGACAGCCTGCTTAAGCTCCGTCAGCGTGATGCCGTCCATACCATACAAATCGTCGAAGGCAACGCCCAAAAGACTGCCTCCACCGTGGTCGTAAATGAGAAGCATCTGTTTTTCTGCAGGATAATTCTGATTACAGAAGGTCAGGAAATCTGCCAGTGTCTCAGGGTCGCCCATGTTAGCAAGCGGTTGCTTCTCCAGCGGCGTGAGCGTGTTGCCCTTATAGAGGAAACGGTTGATGGCATTGGGGTCTGTAAAGTCGTTGTGCCAGCGCTTTGCGCCGCCAGCTTCGACGACAACGGTCACATTGCTCGGCAGATTAACGCTCATCATCTCCAGCATCTGGCCGGTGGGCGTAAAGCGAAGGTCATCGCGGAGTTCAAGGTCGCTACCGCAGATGTACCAGTAAATTGCCCATGTACCGTCTTTTGCCGTGTAGGGCTCATAGGGGGCGTCGCCCAGGTCTATCGTAGGGTTGTTGGGTTGGTTGGGGTTGAAGTTTGGGTCGTCGGTTACAATTTTCAAACATGCGGCGGATCCAAAGAGCGAAACAGCCAACACTGTCGCAAGCACGATTCCGAGAATGCGACCAACAAGATGCGAATTGTACAAACGGAAGACATTTCGAGTTCTTTTCATTTTTTACTCCTGTCTTTGTGTTTGGACCAGTGGGTTTACAGTCAGAATACCGTTCAACGAACATCTTTCACAGGATCATACAAATTATATCGTTCATCGGCAACTTCGCAACAGCGGGTATTGCAATAATCCATCCGCACGTCATTGAGAGAAGCGTGTAGCGCGACGTGGCAATCCAGAAAGGGCATCTGATAACATAAACCTCGCAAGTTTCTGCAGAACTTCGGAAAAACATAAAACCATCCTGTCCGTTCATGCATCTGTGTAGTAAAAGGAAAGGAGGATCAACAATGGCAATGACAGAACAACAGATAAAACTGGTCGTCGCGGCGCAGAACGGCGATTCCAAGAGCTTTGGGGACCTGTTCGCTTTGTACTATGACAAAGTATACGCGCTGATACGGATGATCTTGAAAAACAGCAACGACGCCGAGGACGTCCTTCAGGAGACCTTCATCACTGCATGGAGGAAGCTGAACACTCTTGAAACCCCGCTGACTTTCTCGGTCTGGATCCAGGTTATCGCACGCAACCACTGCAACATGGTGCTACGGAAGAAGAACATGGCGATTCTGCTTGACGCAGAGCAGGAGATCGAGGACTTTGATACCGAGGATTCCAGCGACCTGCTGCCCGCTGTCTACACCGAACGAGCAGATCTGAAGGAGCGCCTCGGGCGGATCATCGACGGCTTGTCGGAGGTACAGCGTCAGGCAATCGTGCTTTATTACTTCAACGGGATGAGCGTGAGCGAGATTGCTGACATGATGGAATGTAGCGTCAATACGGTTAAGACGCGCCTGTACCTCGCGCGAAAAGCCATCCGTTCAGAAGTCGAGGAGCAGGAACGCAGAAGCGGTGAGAAGTTCTACGGTCTTGCCGGAATCCCGATGCTGCCATTCGGCAATGTTATGTACGCTCACCTGCAATCGCTGTCCATCGGTAAGGGCGCCGCAAGTGTGACACTGCAAGCAATCATGAATTCGATTTCTGGTAGCGGGGGAGCTGCGGCTACGAGCGCGGTGGCGCCGGGCGCGAACGCGGTGGCGCCGGGCGCGAACGCGGTGGCGCCGGGCGCGAGTGCGGCGGCGCCGGGCGCGAGTGCGGTGGCGCCGGGCGCGAACGCGGCTTCAACTGCGAGCACAGCGGCTCCAAGTGCAGGAGCTCCAGCTGCGAGTGCGACGGCGCCTATTGCGAGCGCGGCTCCAGTGGCTCCGACCAGCGCAGAAGCTCCCGCAGCAGCGCCTGCCACAGTGCCGATGTCGGGTACGGCAACTGTACCCATGTCGGGCTCTGCCACAGTGCCGATGTCGGGCTCTGCCACAGTGCCGATGTCGGGCTCTGCCACAGTACCTATGTCGGGCTCAGCCGCAATACCTATGTCAAGCACAGGAGCACATACAGCGTCGGGTATCGTTGTTAAAGCAGCCTCAGCTACAGCTGCAAAGACACTGCCTTTGGCGGCAAAGATACTTGCGGGTGTAGTAGCGATTTGCACAGTGAGCG
>WQXX01000011.1 GCA_009781535.1 Coriobacteriia bacterium
GATAAGGGCAGCGCACAGAAGACCGGCTATCCTTGCCATCGGCTGCAGGCTCATGAAGGTAAGCACGATAACGGCTGCAAAGTAGCAGAAGACCACCGCTGGGTGATAGCGGGAGAATTCCGAGCGTGTATAAATCAAGGCTTTAACCGGTGCCTTCTAGAAATCGAAGGTCAGCGAGTAGACCCATAGCAACTCGTCGCCATCTTGAAGCATATAGGTGTTGCACCCTTCCATGGGCATCTCGCCATTGACATAAAACATCCACCCACTAGTGGGATAAGCGCTCGTGATGCCTTCCGGGATTCCGCCGATGGCGTTGACGTAGATAAACGGACCGGGCGCTGTGCTTACCACAAGCCCTGTCTGCTGTAAAGCCAGCAGCGGCGAGTAACCATCGGGCATGAGAAGGACATCGTCGAACAAGATGCCGGTCTGCGTTATCGCCAGAGCTTCCGGTATTCTTGCGTTCACAGGAGCCGTGCAGTCGACCGTTACCTTCACAAACATACCAACCGGAGGACTGATCTGAGGGTCGTAGCATGAAAAGGGCCCCGAGCAGGCAGAGAGGGTCGGAGCTACAGCCACAAGAAGTATCAGAACCACAAGCGCCAGGGCAACAGCCTTACGACGAGCTTCCGCAAAAGGCTTTCTTTCTTCGTGCAATGCACCATCATTCTTCATTATCATATCGATTTCCTTCCTTTTCCTAAGCGTTGCACCAATGCATCTTGACCGTTTGGCCAAACCAATTTCCTCTTGCATGAACATCTTGACCCTTACATGAAACCGATTGCCCCTATGATTACCAACAAAAAACGACTCTTTCGAGTCGTCTGAGAAGTTTGCCATGCAACACATTGGCATTACATGCCAACATCTTCATGCAGCTACTCCTCGTCCGACCCAGGAACCCTTGCCCATCGTCATCGGTAAGTCTTCTGGCTCACACCTCAAGCCCAAGAGAGTTGCCTCCCTCAGCAGCCGCCTTCCCCTCTGCCCACTACAGGCAAGAAAGTGGCATGTGGCTGCTCGTCGGTGTTCACAGCTGTGGTCCGCAGCCCCGGATTTGTACCGGGTTCCTTGTTATCGCTTGCGCGACCGATGTCGATCTGTATTCGGTTTTCTGATAGTGAAGTATAACAGTTATTGCAGCTTTAGAAAGCAGCTCGCCGAATGACTATCACTCTAGTGCAGCACCAATTTGCCACAACGAAATGTGCTACTGTATCAGCAATATCGTTGGGTTGTTAAGTATCTGGGAGCCGTACAGGAGTAGGATGTCGGAGTTGGGGGCGAAATCGACATACTGCGGCAAGATACGATAGTCGATGTAGCGCAAATCGATGAGCGTCACGCGGGCATATCCCGAGGCCAACAACGGAGCCAGACTTGAGGTAAAGGAATCGCGGAAGATGTACAGCTCGCGATCAGTGGTCGCGGAAGGGTTCTCAATCACCACTACCGGCTGCGGGCCACGCAGGAACAGGTCGTATCTATCGCGCCCATCAGCTGCCTCAAGATCATAGACCGGCCCTTTGACAAACTCGCCTGTCCGTGGATCGAGGTATGAGACGACAACCTTGTCCAACACCGGATTGGTGAGATAACGCAACTGGTCAGGCGCCATAGGTAGTGCCAGCTGTCCGGGAAACACTCCGGTAAACTCGCCAGCATCCCTGACGACAAAATCGTAGGTCAGGCGGCTCTGACAACCGAGCGCTCGAGCCAAGACATCCAGGACGTCTCCTGAGCGCTGTCCCAGCAATGCCTGGTCCCAGTGAAGGTCGGTCCGGTAGAAATCAGAGGCCTGCAAAGCTCCCGTCAAGTCGATGGAGGTATAAGCTTTCAAGCGCCCTTCAAGTAGACTCGCAAGCACCACCGGATCATATCCGGGTAAGGAACGTGCGTCATACAGGCTTTTGTCAGGGATGACAGCGTAAAAAAACTTCAAGCCATCGTGCTGAGAGGCCAAATCAGCCTGCAATCGCTCCATCTTTGCGGCCCATGCCAGGACGCTCTCGGTTTTAATCGGCTCGATCTTGCCAGCGCCGACCGCGCCTTGATACAGGCCGTCCTTATCCCCCATCTGGAAGACATTGAATACCGTAATCGCCCGAAGTGTGCGCAACGCCTCGCGGAAGATGAAGTTGTCAGCAGCATAGTCCTCAAAACCCTCCATGAACTCGGTGCTGAGAACGGAATCGGCGTCAAAGGAGGGCAGCTTGGCGGGAAGCCTCCGCTCGCTGATCAATATCTCTGGTTTGGGAGCCACGAGGTTGACGAGGAAAAAACCACCGATGATGAGGATGAAGACCGCAAAGGTAAGCCAGGCTTGCAGGGGCTGTTTCTCAGGTTTTGGTTGATCGTTTATATCGTCCATGGGGCGCTCCCTTAACCTAGAACCTGAAGTAAATGAATGGATTAAACGAGCCGTCCACAAGAAATGACGTGACCACCAAAAGGATGGCTGCGATGAACAAAGGCTCAAGGATTGTCAGCGTGCGCTTGCCGAGCAGCCCGGTCTTGTCCCTAAACCAACCTATCGCACGTGCGGGCAGCGGCGTACAGCCGATGACAGCTACCACGATAAGCACGATGTAGCTTTTCAGGTAATACAGGGATGCTATGCCAGCAAGCCCACTGCTGCCAAAGCCGAACAAGGTAAGGAAGAGCTCCTGGGCTTGCGCGAGGCTTGAGGACTCAAAGAGGATCCAGCTGAGCATAATGAATATCACCAGATAGATGTGCGAGAAAAATCGGGGAATCTTTTCGAGCAGGCGTTGCAGGAAATATTTCTCAAGAATAAGAAATATTGCCATGTACAAACCCCAGAGGATGAAGTTCCAGCCTGCTCCGTGCCAAAAGCCCGTGACCATCCAGACGATGAGGATGTTGAGCAGGTGCCTGAACTTGCCAACGCGATTGCCTCCAAGGGAGATATAGACATAATCCCGAAACCAGAAGGACATGGTCATGTGCCAGCGGCGCCAGAACTCGGTAAGGCTGCGGGAGATGTAGGGGTAATTGAAGTTTTCTGGGAAGGTGAAGCCGAACATATGCCCCAGGCCGATAGCCATGTCGCTGTAGCCGCTGAAATCGAAGTATATCTGCAGCGAGAAACCGACAAGAAAGAGCAGCGCAAACAGCACGCTCTGTTCCCCACCGCCATGAAGCTCAGCCTGCGTCAGCACCACCAACTGCCCAAAGGTATTGGCAAGCAGCACCTTTTTACCCAAACCGAGGGCAAAACGGCGCACACCTTTGACAAAGCCAGCAAGGCTGTGGGTACGGCTGGTCAGCTGCTCTTCTACCATGGAATAGCGTACGATTGGCCCAGCGATGAGCTGGGCGAACAGCGTCACATAGGTGGCAAAGACCAGCGGGTTTTTCTGGACACTGACTTTTCCGCGGTACAGATCGATTGTGTAGCTGAGAATCTGGAAAGTATAAAAGCTGATACCGAGCGGCAATGCCAGAGCCAGCAAACCGAGCTGCGAGTGAAACAAGGTGTTGAGGTTATTAATGAAGAAGTCGGTGTATTTGAAGAACAGAAGGCTGGAAAGCTCAATGACCAGCGATATGACAAGAATCGCACGAACGACCGGCTTGCCACGATAGCGGTCGATGAGCAAGCCTGACGCCCAGCCAACGAGAGACTGGGCAATCATGACAAGCACGTAGAGCGGCTCTCCCCAGGCATAAAAAACGATGCTAGCAACAAAGAGCAGCAGGTTTCGCCACAAAAGCGAACCACGTGGTCGTGGGATGATGAAGTACAACGCCACAACCAGCGGCAAAAACCAGTAGAGGAACGTGATACTGGAAAACAGCATGTCAGGTCCTTATAACCAGACGCACCAATATTTCAGGCAATTGTTGCCTGCAGTACTAAAAGACTGCCACCACTTCTACTATCAGCCTGCTTTTGTGTAGAAGGTGTTGACCTTGCCGACATTCCCTCCGGCTAAATCGGAGAAGCCTTTTTCCAGCGCAGTCGCTCTCTCAGCACTCGAGGCTACGAGCAGCACATAACTCCCTGACGCCTGTACAAAGCACCGATCAGGAAAGACACATATCCACTGTCCAGAATCGAAACCAGCTGCAATAAGATCCATGACCTTTTTCGTGTCAGCAATGTTCTTGCATTTGATGAGGACAACTTGGTGAGCAATGGACATAATCCCTTCCCTTGCGACTGTTGCTTCCTCAACATATGAATTGAATTGAGAAGAGGTCAGCCCCAGTATACCTTCGCTATTGCTTGCCGTGACCGGGTCAGTGAAGGGATTACCAAAGCTCGCGCCAGCAGGCAGATAGGGTTCTGACTTTCCTATCAACTGAGTTAGAAGCCCGGCGGTAGTACCCGTCAGGGTCTCCGTGCCTCCCGAGTTGTTGTTACAGGCGCTGAGCAGTCCCACAGGCAGAACTAAAACAATCGATACCAGTAGAGCCATAACCAATCTTGCAGGTCTTTTCATTGAAAGCCTTCCTTTCTCGAACAATAGTGACGTATCACCTTTTTAACATGTGCTATTGAATGATATTTGCGTGACACCCGGTAGATAACCACAACTCAACGCAAGACTGCTACATCGCGTACTCTTCGTCAGAACGTGCTACACAGTGTATGATACGAGCTTTCTTCTATGCTCATTCGTCTATTGTATAGAGTGCCATATTGACACTATTTTCGCAATATCTAATTCCTTAACGGAAATTCGCTTGCAGCGGATTTGCCTTGTCCTTAAGGATGACGTCATGGGCGCCACCCTCCACGATAGAGGTCGCTGAGATAACCGTAAGCTTGGCTTTCTCCTGGAAACCTGCAATCGTAAGTGCCCCGCAGTTGCACATTGTTGAGCGTATCTTTGCCAGCGTCAGAGAGACATTATCCTTCAGCGGCCCTGCATAGGGCACATAGGAATCCACGCCCTCCTCAAAGCTGAGCTTAACGCTGTCATCCTGCTTGTAACGTTGCCAATTACGCGCACGTGCGGATCCTTCTCCCCAATACTCCTTGACAAAGTTGCCGTTGACATTGAAGCGGTTAGTGGGGCTTTCGTCAAAACGGGCGAAATAGCGCCCGAGCATCATGAAATCGGCGCCCATGGCAAGTGCAAGCGTAAGGTGGTGATCATAAACGATGCCGCCGTCTGAGCACAGCGGAATGTAGACGCCCGTTTCCTTGAAGTATGCATTGCGTGCGGCGGCGACCTCGATAAGACTGGTTGCCTGACCGCGCCCGATGCCCTTCTGTTCGCGTGTGATACAGATGGAGCCGCCACCGATACCTACTTTTACAAAATCAGCTCCGGCATCCGCAAGGAAACGGAAGCCTTCCTTATCAACGATGTTGCCCGCCCCGACACGCACCTCGTCGCCATACTGCTTGCGAATCCAGGCAATGGTGCGAGCTTGCCACTCAGAAAAGCCTTCGCTGGAATCGATGCACAGGATGTCGGCGCCAGCGTTAAGCAGGGCTCCTACCCGATCTTCGTAGTCATGCGTATTGATGCCCGCCCCTACGCGGTATCGCTTCTCGGCGTCGAGGTTCTCGTTGGGGTTTTCCTTGTGGGAGTCGTAGTCCTTACGAAACACCATGTACAGCAGGTGATCATTCTCGTCGACGATAGGCAACGCGTTGAGCTTGTGGTCCCAGATGATGTCGTTGGCGTCTTTAAGCGACGTGTTCTTAGGCGCGACGATGAGCTTCTCGCGTGGGGTCATGAACTCTGAGACTTTGGAATCGAGGGGCGTGCGGCTTGGACGATAATCGCGACTGGTGACAATACCAAGGACCCTGCCATGCGCTGTGCCGTCATGGGTGACCGGCATCGTCGAATGGCCGCTCTTGCGTTTGAGCTCGATTACGTCGACCAGCGTGTTGTCTGGCTTTAGATTCGAATCGCTGACCACGAAACCAGCCTTGTAATCCTTTACGCGGGCAACCATAGCTGCCTCATCTTCGATTGGCTGCGAGCAGAAGATGAACGAGAGACCGCCTTCACGTGCAAGAGCGATCGCCATATTGTCGTCGGATACGGATTGCATAATGGCAGAGACAAGCGGTATGTTGAGACGAATCGACGCTTCCTCCCCTTTGCGGAAGCGCACCATTGGCGAGCTTAAATCGATGGCCCCAGGGGTGCAGGTCGAATCTGAGTATCCGGGCACGAGAAGGTATTCGTTAAAGGTGCGGGAAACCCCGTCGTAATAAAATGCCATACTTGCGCCTTTCTCGACGAATAAAACGTCATTGCGAGTGAGGTTCGCAGGGCCTCAGGTGATTGACCGGTGCTCCCTAGTCGTGCCAGACCTCGCCTTTATCCTCTGTCCTTATCTGTGCACGCTTAATCTTACCACCGATGGTCTTGGGAAGCTCATCGACAAATTCGATAACGCGCGGATATTTGTACGGCGCCGTCGTCGCTTTGACGTGCTCCTGCAGCTCCTTTTTCAGTTCCCTGCTCGGTTCATATCCTTTTGCGAGGATGATCGTAGCCTTAACCACGTTGCCGCGTACCTCATCAGGCGCGGAAGTCACCGCACACTCGACAACCGCCGGATGTTCGATAAGCACGCTTTCGACCTCAAAGGGACTGATGCGATAACCCGAGCATTTGATGACGTCGTCGCTGCGTCCAACAAAGGTGTAGTAACCGTCGACGTCGCACCAGGCAACGTCATTGAGATTGTAATACTCCCCTCCCACCGCGTTGGCAGTACGTTGTGGGTCATGATAGTACCCGACGAACAGCCCAGGTGGATAGGCTTCCTTAAGACGCGTGACACAGATATTGCCTTCATCGCCTATTGCAACCGGCGTCCCGGCATCGTCAAGTAATTGGATGTTGAGCAGAGGCGAAGGTTTTCCCATGGAGCCAGGGCGTGGTTCGATCCAAGGGAAGGTGGCAAGCAATACCGGCCCTTCGCTTTGGCCGAAGCCCTCGCGTATCCTCTTGCCGGTCAGGGCTTCCCACTGGCGTGTGACCTCGGCATTCAAGGGCTCGCCTGCGGTGGCAAAGGTATCCACGCAGCTTAAGTCGATATGCGTGATGTCCTCCTGAAGCATGAAGCGGTACATGGTCGGCGGCACACAGAAGGTTGCAACCTGGTAATGCTCGATACGCTCAAGCAGGCGCACAGGGTTGAACTTTATAGTGTCAAAGGCAAAGATCGTAGCTCCGGCTATCCACTGGCCGTATATCTTACCCCAGCCGAATTTCGCCCAGCCAGAATCCGTAACTGAACAATGCAGCCTGTTCTCCTGGACCTGCTGCCAATACTTCGCTGTGAGGATATGCCCAAGTGGATGGGCGAAGTTATGACAACACATCTTAGCCAAGCCGGTCGTGCCACTGGTAAAGTAGATAAGCATGATGTCGTCGTTGCTGGTCGCCCCTTCTCCCGTTGGGCGCTCCCACTCCTTTGAAGCATCAGCAACCAGCTGCTCCCAGGAAAGCCAGCCAGCGCGCGCCGAGGTGGCGTCGCTTGTGCTTCCTGGAGTCTCAAGCGGCTCAGCAACGCATCCTCCAACAGCAACGCATAGCTTGATACTTGCCACCTCGGCGCGCGCGGCGTCGACCTGGGCGAGCACGTAGTCATCAGCAAGCGCGATGATCGCTTTGATTCCCGCAGCCCCTGCGCGGTACTTGATGTCTTTGGCTGTAAGCTGTGTGGTCGCCGGTGTAATGATGGCGCCGATCTTGTTTAGTGCAACAGAACAGATCCAATACTCCCAACGCTGACGTAGCAGCAGCATTACAACATCGCCCTTGCTGATACCATGCGAAACCAAGGCATTAGCCAAGCGATTAGAGAGATGCGAGATCTCTGTAAAAGTCAGGATCTTCTCGTTATGAGCATCGTCGCACCACACAAGCGCACGTTTTTCAGGCTCAACGCGCGCCCATTCGTCAACTACGTCATAGCCAAAGTTAAAGGTTTCTGGAACCTCTATCGTAAAATTCTGAAAGAAGTCCTCGTATGAATCGAACTCGATGCGAGGACAATACTTCCTGAGCAGATAATCCACGCTGTCTCCTACTCCGTGATCGTTGTCACAAAGATCGCCGGCTCATCTGAGCCGCACCATTGTGCGTGAGGCATGCGCGGATCAAAATAGATGCTGTCACCTTCGTTCAGCACGACCTGGCGGTCACTGAACACAAGGATAACGCGCCCTTTTGTCACATAATTAAATTCCTGACCGGAATGAGCGACCAACTCCGCAGGCTCCTCATCAGGCTCAAGGGTAACGAGCAGTGGCTGCATGACCTTGTTCGAGTAGCTGAAGGCAAGATCCTGGAAATGATATCCGGGAATCCTGTTGACGACCCTGCCCTCGCCCGCACGAACCACCTGGTAGGTGTCCAGATGGGTCGAGATACCGGTGAGCAGCACGCCCATGTCGACCCTGCAGACATTCGCCACGTGCATGAGCAGGCTTGCAGGGACGTCAAAACCGGTTTCTTCATACGCGCGATAGGTCTCCAGCTCAACACCGAGCTTTTCGGCGAATTCCTCGACCGTGTAACCACACGCATCTCGTAAACCGGCGATACGTTGTGCCAACTCTGCAAATTGCGCGCCGTCGACCTTGTCGCTTACCGCAAGTTTCGCGGGATTGATAATAGACATCATCCTCATTCCTTCTGATCGTCAAGACTCAAGGCTTACGCATGATGCCAAGGTACAACCATCATCCGCATTCCTTAAGATCGGTAAACTCATAACCAAGACGCCAGGCTTGCTTATTGAAGTTGACGAGGTCGATGCGCTTGGCAGAAACGCTCTTGTCAATAGCTGTATCAAGGCTGCTGGCGCACGTGAACTCGGTAAGCTTTAGTAGCCTGCCTACGAGGATGACGTTAGCCAGGGTCTGAAGGTTGTGCTCTTCTGAGAGCTGGGTAGCGGGCACGCGGTAGAACTGTACGTCGTCGCGCATACAACACACATCGGCAATCGTTGAATCGACGAGTATGATACCACCCGGCTTAACTGCTTCGACAAAACGGTTAAAAGATGGGACATTCATGGCGATGAGGATGTCCGGATCGACAACCAGAGGAGAGCCGATAGGAGCATCGGACAAACAGACGCTACAGTTGGCAGTTCCGCCACGCATCTCTGGCCCATATGAGGGCAGCCATGAGAGCTCCCGGCCGTCGATGAGGCCGGAGTATGCGATGAGTTTTCCTGCAAAGAGGATACCCTGGCCGCCGAAGCCGGCGAGCATGATCTGAAGATCGGCCATCTCACTCACCACCCTTGTCTGCCGCATCAGCAGATGCAGCGGCAAGTTCAGCCTTTATATCCTTATAGACCCCAAGTGGGTAATACGGGAGCATATTATCACGCATCCATGCGAATGCCTTGGTTGGGGAAAGACCCCAGTTGGTCGGACAAGTGGCAAGCACCTCGATTATCGTATAACCAGCGCCTTCGATCTGGTACTCGAAGGCTTTCCGGATAGCCTTTTTGGCAGCTCGAACGCTTTTTGGCGTATCAACCATGACGCGCTGGGCAAACGCGACGCCATCCAATGTGCTTAATAGTTCGCAGACCCGTATCGGATAACCGACTGCTTTAACATCGCGCCCATAAGGCGAGGTCTGTGTCACCTGGCCCGGCAAGCTTGTTGGCGCCATCTGGCCGCCGGTCATGCCGTAAATGGCGTTATTGATGAAGACGACGGTGATCTTCTCGCCGCGCGTCGCCGCATGAACCGTCTCAGCCATGCCGATACTCGCCAGATCGCCATCGCCCTGATAGGTAAAGACGACATTGTCCGGATGCGCCCGTTTGATGCCTGTTGCAACCGCAGGGGCACGGCCATGCGCAGCCTGGGCCATATCGCAGGAATAGAACTCACAGGCAAGTACGCTACACCCGACCGGAGACACGCCGATCGTCTTGCCAGCGACGCCGAGCTCGTCGATTGTCTCGGCTATCAGGCGCTGGACGATGCCATGAGAGCACCCAGGGCAATAGTTGGTAATATGATCCGTAAGAACCGGTGTGCGGCTGAAGAGGGTTTTCGGCTTGGCGGCCACTTTTGCCTCGACAGGTTCAGCAGTTAATGTTGTCATGAGGCGCCTCCTGTCAATCTGCTTTTGAAGGGTAGTATATGGAATTGTTCCCCTGCGACCATACGCTCAATGGCGACAACGACCTCGTCAGGAGTCGGCACGATGCCGCCGGTATGCCCAAAGAAGCTCACAGGTACCTTATCGTGGACAGCCAGGCGAACGTCTTCGATCATCTGGCCGGTCGAGAACTCAACACAAAGCAGGGCTTTGACCTTGTCTCCCACAGCTGAAAGAATATCTTTGGGGAAGGGCCAAAGGGTGACGGGACGGACGAGACCGACCTTAACTCCATTGGCGCGTGCTTTATTGACCGCACTGCGCGCGATACGAGATGCTGCGCCAAACGCAACCACAGCTACCTCGGCGTCATCCATGTATTCGACCTGAGCCATCGGCTCTGCCTGCTCGATGATCAAATAACGCTCGCGACGCTTGAGGATGTCGTTTTCAAGCTCCTGCGGCTCGAGGAACAGAGAACTGATGGTGTTATGCTTGCGTTGATCCTGGTGCCCTGTCAAAGCCCAGTCTTTGTCGGCAAGGTTTTCCTGATCGATCGGCTCGGGGAGAATGACCGGTTCCATCATCTGCCCAAGCAGCCCGTCGGCAAGAATCATCACCGGAATGCGGTATTTGTCGCCCAAATCGAAGGCTTTCGCGACAAGATCAGCCATTTCCTGGACCGTGGAGGGAGCGAACACGATGATATGTCCGTCGCCATGACCCATTGCGCGGGTTGCCATCCAGTAGTCAGCCTGGCTCGGTTGGATTCCGCCTAAACCAGGGCCGCCACGCTGCACGTTGATGATGACAGCAGGCAGATTGGCGCCGATCATATAGGAGATGCCCTCCATCTTAAGGCTCACGCCTGGAGAAGAAGAAGACGTCATGACACGCGCTCCTGCTGCCGAAGCACCATAGACCATGTTGATGGCGGCGACTTCGCTTTCTGCCTGAAGATAGGTGCCGCCGATCTTGGGCATACGCTTTGCCATATAGGCAGCAACCTCAGTCTGCGGGGTTATGGGATACCCGAAGAAGTGCCTGCACCCAGCCCGTATAGCAGCTTCTGCAAGCGCTTCATTTCCTTTCATCAATACTTTTTCACTCATGACTCGCGCTCCTATCGTTCAACCGTTATTGCCACATCAGGGCACATGAGCGCACAGCTCGTGCATCCTGTGCAGGCTGCCTCATCGACACACATCGCAGGGTGATATCCCTTTTGGGTGATAACATCATTGTTGAGCTGCATAATGCCTCGCGGGCAAACATCGACGCAAAGGCCACAACCTTTGCAAAACGCCATATCGACGACTATCCTCGCCATTCTCGCCTCCTCTTGTTTGAAAAACCCGTATCGTTCATTGTCTCACAGTCAAGATGGATAATGAATAAAAAAGCACGAATCAGCATATATTACATGCTCAGTGGCGTATTTTTCTTTTTACTCAAGATACCAGAGGGCTTAAAGCCTCCCACGAGCATCCTACGAGGATGTCGATGGGCAGGATACACAGGGTTGGAGCCGGCTGAGCATTGGTTGCCTCTACAGCCTGTATGTCTACAGGGGTTGTGGTGCGGAGTCCTGCTGCCGCTGCATCCTGTACTTCGGCTGCATATGAGCGTGGCGCGGCGACAAAAGCAACAGGCAGCTCGGCGTCTACGGCAAGATTTAGTACATACGGCAGCGAGGCAATGACCGTCTCAGCTGTGGTCTGCTCCTTGAGGTGCGTATTGCCGGCGATATGCGTGATAGACACACCCGAGGTTTCCTCGATCTCGCGCATGATCTGCAACGCGGCTTGTGGGGTGGAGACCTCGGGGCGCGCGCTGTTGACGACATAGAGCACCATACGGTCCGGTTGGTTTTCGATCATGGAGGCATAGCGCGCCAGGGCGCGCGCCCCGTCAGCATCCCCACCCACATCGATGATGACCGGGTGTTTAGGGCTTGCCTCAGTGATGGCAACGTCGATGCCAGGCATGAGCGAGGGAGTGTCGAGGTTGCTGGCGCCATGGACAGGACCAAGCAAACTGATGCCAAGTGTTTGAAGACCACGCGCAAAGTCGCCACTGCGAAAATATGGATTTACGATGTCGAGATCGACAAGCGCCTGGCTGGTTTTACCTCCTTGCAGGGTTTTCCGCTGGAGCAATACCAGATTCAGCGCAAGGTTCGTCTTTCCCACGCCGTAATGCCCGACGACTATCGTCAGCGCCGGCAGCGAGAAGCTTTCATTTTTTTCAGACATGGCAACACTCCTTCTCAGACATGGGTAGCCTTTCAGTCAGGCTCCCAAGGAAAGAACCTGGCGTCACATGACCACTGGTGTCACATGACCGCCAGCGTTACGTGACCACTGACTGTCACATGACCATCAGCGTCACTTGAACACCACCGTTCGGTACAGGACAAAGTTCCAGCAGACGATGCAGGCGATCGTAATGACCTTCGCCAACATCGAATGGACGCCCACATCTACCAACAGAACGATCACCGTGCTGGAAAACACCTGGTTAAACACAAACAGGATCAGATACAAAGTAATCGAGCGCGGTAGGCTCGAGGTGGATTGGAAGGTCCACTTGCGGCTCATGATGAAGTTGTACAGGGTTGCAACAAGAATGGCGATGACGTTACTTGGCACGAGGCTCAGCCCGACAAAGCTCAAGGCAGTCTTGTAGCCGATAAGCTCGTAGAGAAGCCAGAACAGCGTCAACTCGATAGCAACCGACGAGAAGCCGACGATGAGGTATCTGCTGCCTTGTTTGATCAACTTCTTCAGATCGAGAGCCATTATCCGCCTCTGCCTTTGATACTGCTTGAACCAGTGATACCATTCTACAATATACGCATGCTAATGGCTCGTGCAGCATGTCGAATTGCAACGAAAGGCTTGTAGGGGAAGGCTGTCATGAGACTCGTATCGTGGAATGTCAATGGCTTGCGCGCTGCGCTGAACAAAGGCTTCATGGAGGTGTTCGCAACCTTTGACGCCGATGTATTCGCTTTGCAGGAGATCAAGCTACAGGCAGGTCAGGTCGAACTCGAGCTTGAAGGTTATCACCAGATCTGGAGCTATGCCGAGAAGAAAGGATACTCGGGCACCGCCGTGTTCTCAAAGGAAGAACCACTGCGCATGCTTCACGAACTGGGGATTCCTTCGAACATAGGCTCTGGCTTCAACACAAGCCCAGGCTCTGGCATCAACATAAACCCAGGCTCTGGGATCAGCGCAAACCCAGGCTCTGGCATCAACACAAGCACAGGCTCTGCTCTCAGCACGCTGGACGCCTCTGTACTTGATCGCGAAGGGCGGCTTTGCGCCGTCGAGTTCAAGGATTTCTGGTTCGTGTGCTGCTACACGCCCAACGCCCAGGACGGATTAGCCCGCATCGATTTGCGCCTGGCGTGGGGTGCAGCTTTCCGTGAGTTTGTCTCTGGGCTTGCCAGCGAGAAACCGGTCGTCATCTGCGGCGACCTCAATGTCGCCCATAATGAAATCGACCTGAAGAACCCCGGCCCAAACCGCGGCAACGCGGGTTTTTCCGACGAAGAGCGCGAGGACTTCTCAGCCCTGCTTGAAGCCGGCTTTACCGACAGCTTCCGCTATCTCTATCCGGATTTACCCGGCGCTTATTCCTGGTGGTCGTTTCGAGGCAACGCCCGGGCAAACAACACAGGGTGGCGTATCGATTATTTCCTCGTCTCCGATAACCTTGCGCCACAGATCGAAAGCGCGACGATTTGGCCCGAAGTCTACGGTTCTGACCACTGCCCTGTGAGCCTAGAGATAAACTTTCACTGAGTGTATATCATTTCCACTCCCGAACTGTTCTGAACCAGAATGGGACAGTCGACACCGTCCTCGGTTGTCTTGCCGAACCTCAACCGCCCACGATTATCGCAATCTATTGGAACCGAACCAAGAATGTGACAAAACGAGACCGTCCACCATTGTCAGCTCGATATTCCTCGCACTTACGAGAAGGTCAAGCAATACCATGTGCGACAATTCGCCAGTAATCATTAGAGTTATCTTTTACCAAGTAGTAATCGCCACCACGTATTTCTGTATCCAACACAAATCCGTCTAATGTACATATTTCATAGGCCACATGAACCAATGCGATGTCAGAAGCGCCTGGATACCATTCTTTGCTAAAATATTTTCGTACTATGGTACTATCAGATTCTTCCTTACAGTAGATAACTTTCACATAAACTAGGGTGCGAAACGTTGATTGCATATTGCCAAGTTCTTCGACGGAAACGCTTTGCATGGCAGCAGCATTTCTATTATTGAATTGTTTGAAGTAATACTCAATGGTTTTTTCTGGAGACATGTTCTTTGGTGGTGAGACGGTATTACATGCCACCAAAGAAGTAGTAAGCAGAAGTACCATTAATAGCAACAGTGCTTTTTTCATCGTATCTTTCGAGTCTGACAAGAGACAAAACAAAAGCCACGCCATCATTCTACATCGAAGAACAATAAGACACAAGGCGTGCGCCGCTCAAGAACTCACGGGAAGAACTCGTGAGAACCGTCCCCGTGAGTTCCCCCATCCTGAGTGATGGCAGCGAACATTTAAGTGGTGAAGAAGGCTTACAGCAAGATGGTTAAGCGACCTGTCCTCTTCTCGTGTGC
>WQXX01000012.1 GCA_009781535.1 Coriobacteriia bacterium
GCTAAGCATGCAAGCATCGAGCCCTTCTTCGGAGGGCTGACCGTTACCTTGTATCAGGGATGGGATGGCACGACCGGTACCGTTGTGGCAACGGCAACGACGGGTGCGACAAGCGGCGCCTATCTGTTCGACAACCTGTATCCGGGCGATTACACGGTGGTCCTCACGCTGCCTGATGGTAGCGGCAACGATTGGTACGTGACGAACACGGGCAAAGACCTTATGGCGAATCCGTCAGAGATCTCTGTGCCCCTGTCGTACAACACGGCATCGACGGACAACATCTTTGGGCTTACGCAGTTGGTGGATATCAGTGGTTTGGTATTCGAAGACAAGAATATCAATGGCGTCATGGATACCGGCGAGTTTGTCATCGATGGCGTTACGATTATCCTTACTCCGGTCAACGTTGGGATTGATGACCTTTTACCCCAGGAATCAAACGGCGATGGGATCTTTGAATTCACCAGACTCGCTCCGGGCACCTATACGCTTGCCTTTGCCGGTGTGCCCGCAGATATGCTTGTAACCATAGCTGACGAAGCAACACTCACGCTCGGGCACAGCACTGCGGTGTTCAACAAAACCACGCAGACATGGACGCTTACGCTGTGTTCGGATAAGGCAGGGGAGGAATCGCTTGTAATAGATACCGGCTATGCGATGAAAAGCAGCATATCCGGTTATGTCTGGCAGGACTATAACAACAATACGACAAAGGACGCTAGCGAGTCGTACCACAACAACCTCACCGTTACGCTGTATCAAGACTGGAACGGGACGACGGGCACGCAGATCGCGACAACAGCAACCGATTCAAATGGCGTGTACACCTTCGATGACCTGTATCCAGGCGATTACACGGTGGTGCTCACAAAACCTGGCGTCAACTGGTATGTGACGAATACGGGCACCAACCTGCTGACCAACCTGCCCGAGATCGACGTAGCTTTGCCATACGACACGCAATCAACCGGGCACAACTTTGGCGTGACACCGCTTACAACACTGGAAGGCATCGTCTTTGAAGACACGAACAACAATGGCGAGAAGGATGGCAGCGAAGCAGCCATCAGCGGTGTTGTCGCAGTCCTGAACAGGATAAGCGGCGGTGTGCCGGGTTTTGTGGAGCTGAGGTCGCCTGCTACCGGTTCATTCAATTTCCCTGAGTTGGCTCCTGGCGTCTATGAGCTGAGTTTCGAGGGCATCCCGGATGGGGAGCTTATCACCACTGCCAACGGTACGACGGTGACGCTGAGTGCAAATGAGGCTGTAACAGCTAAGGCGGTGTTTGACAGCGCTACAGAGACATGGACGGTTACGATAATCTCCTTTACACCGAGCATCGAGGTCGAAACCGGTTATGTGCAAAAGCACCGCATCTCAGGCACCGTCTGGAAGGACTCCAACGCCAGTGGCGCATGGGATACAGGCGAACTGTATTTCGAGGGTCAGACGGTCAGTCTGTTCAAGGATTGGGGCGAGGAGACGGCGACTCTGGTCACAACAACCGCGACCGAATCTGACGGGAGCTATTTCTTCGACAGTTTGTACCCGGGAACCTATACGGTGGTGCTCACGACACCGGACCCGATGCCAACACCAACTGACCCAGCGCCGAAAGCCTGGCTGTACACCAATACCGCTGGAGCGAGCATCCACGTTAAAGTGAACCATATATCGGTGGCGTCGAACACCGATTACGTTGATTTTGGGCTCACTCAGCTCATGAGCATATCCGGACGTGTGTGGCTTGAGGGCAAGACATCCGGGGCTGACGGGACCTATGACCCGGACTACGATACCTTACTGACCACCACGGTCAAGATCAAGGGGCTTGATCCTTGGTGCGACTACCAGACCGAGACGGATATCTCTGTGGTCGATGGCATTTATGTGATCACCGGTCTTATCCCCGGTCGCTACGAGGTGCGTTTTGTGGATGAAGCATACGAGGAACTCGTGCTCTCGAACTCCTTTGTTCCTTATTCGAGCGGAGACGGCAAGGTAAGCTTTGATTCCGATTATGCTGCGCGCAAGTGGAGTATCCAGAGGTATTCGGGCTACGACCAGAAGAACATCGACTTTGCCCTGTCTAATATGTCCGTCCTGCGCGGTTTTGTCTGGCACGACGTTAACGCTGATGGTATACGGTATAACGATCTGCGTCCGGGTCATACCGGCACCGAGCCGGGCCTTGAGAATATCGGGATCACTATCTATAGGAGCACAGACGAGGGTTTGACCTATCTGCCGACACCGGTGACAGAAGCTGGTTTTGCAACCGCAAGCGATGGCAGCTTTATGATCAGCGGCATCGGGATAGGCTATTATAAAGTTGTGGTTACCGTACCCACCACCGGCAACGGTTGGGGTGTTACGAACACCGTCGGGTATGTGACCGAGCTCATTGTCCATGTCGATAAGCTCAGCCAGTCGTATTCCGCGAACTTCGGTCTTGTGGAATACATCACGATCGCCGGCGCTGTGTGGCAGGAAAACGACGCCAGCGGCGTGTATGGCGACAACCCAAGCGACGAGTATATCCCCACCCATCCGGTTGCGGTGTACCGAGACGGCGTGCTGCTGAAAAGCCTGACGACGGATACAGAAGGCACGTATGCGATCACGGCTGCCGACAAGGTGTATCCGGGATCCTTCAAGATCGTCTTTGATGCTTTGGCGGGGCATTTTGTCTCATATGCGGCGGAAGGCTTTGATGCTGATGAACTTGCCTGGACGGCGTTTACGCTCTTTTCCGGTGATTCTGTCGTTGATAAGGATTGCTCATTCACGCCTGCGCGTATTATCTCGGGCACGGTCTGGCATGACCATGATGCGAATGCAGCGCAAGATAGTGGGGATGAGTATCTTGAGGGCATGGTCATCAGGCTGTTGAAAAAGGATTCCAGTGGTGCGTATCAAAGCGTATCCGACGTTGCTGATGTGACAACCGGCGTAGACGGCTATTTCGAGTTTACAGACCTTGTGCCGGGCGATTACCGGACAGTCGTTGTCAATGGGGATGACTACCTGCGGACCAATCCAGCCTCCGGTCAGACATACGAGGACCGTTATATGGACTACGTGTTGGGCGGCAATGTGGATACTATCCCTGCTGACCCCAGCTTTGCTTTGGCGCTGCCCATCACGCTTTCCGGATTATCCTTCATCGACAAGACCTCAAGCGGCGTCTATGAGTCCGGTGTTGATGAGCCGGTGTCTGTGCCTTTTACCGTGCATCGTGATTCTCCTGATGCGACGAGCATCATCGACTCTGCGACGAATGGGAGCGGTGTCCATTCGAACCATGCATATGGCTTGCCCCGCCTGTTGCCGGGAACCTATACCGTGACCTTCTATCCGTTAAGCGGTCATGTGGTCTCAAACAGCCACACGTCTTTTGAGTTGGCGACACTCACGTGGACGGTCACGTTGACCTCCGGGCAGACGGCGGATTATCTTGATGTGGGTTATGCGCGCTCGTCGTATCTCATAACGGGATTTGTCTGGATCGATGAGAACGGCAACGCCGTGATAGATACAGGCGAAGGTCATTTTGCGCTGACGGACGGTGTTGTGGTTACGGCTTCTCATCCAGTGTATGGCACTGTCTATGCGACGGTAGGAGATGACGGAAGGTTCGAGTTCGAACTCGAGTATCCGGGCGCGTACACCATCTCGGCAGCCTTGCCCGGGGATTATGAGGTGACGAACCGCGCCGCGCCGTACGACAGGGATACCGATACCTTTACGGTAACGCTGACCTATGAGGCGCCGGTGCAGCATCTTGACATCGGCGCGGCGCTGCCCGTAACCGTGTCTGGGCAATTGTTCTGGGATATCAATGCCAATGGCATCTGGGAGCCGGCATCAGGTGAAGGCGTGCTTGCCAACTGTGATATCCAATTGATCGGTGCGATGGGTTATGTCGAAGCGCAGGTGCAGACCAACTCCAATGGCGAGTACTTCTTCCCCAAACTCAAACCCGGTGATTACACCGTTCTCTTGCCTGCTCCGCCCTCGCCTGCGACCTTCTTCACAGGCTACAACGGCGCAAACCCGCCGGCAGCAGACATCAGCTCCTTTAACGACCACACCGGCATCTGGGAGCTGCATGTGGCATCAGACGTCATCAACGCCAGCAGCGGCTACCATACGCCGTCGCAGATTGCTGGCACCTTGTTCGACGAGACCAACAAGGTGTTGCTGCCAGACCATGAGGTCGATCTCTACAAGAAGAACACCCTTGGGGATTTCGAGCTTTGGATGAGCGACGTCACAGGCTCCGCTGGTGAGTACTCCTTCTTCCCGCTGACCGTTGGCGAGTATCAGTTGCGTGTGAGCATTCCTGAAGGGTTCAGCAAGACGACCGGCTCCTCCGGTGAGCAGAGCGGTAGCGTGGTTGTCATCGGTGTTGTTATCGACAGCATGGGGCAGGAGCTCATCGAGCAGACCGACGTCGTGCGACCTGCCGATGACACGGGCGGCACAGATCCACGACGCTTCCCGCAGACAGGCGATTTCTTTGGTTTCTGGTTGCCTCTCCTGCTCATGGCTGGCGCTTTATGCATGCTCGGAACGGCAATCTGGCTGAGAAGACCTCCCCGCAAGTCCTCCCGGACAACGAGCCTGTTGAAGTAACATCATGTTGCTCCAGACTTGATCTGGAGCCTATAAGTGTTTGTCACCCCGGGCTCGATCCGGGGTCTATCAGGGTGCTTCTAGGATGATTGCGTGTGTTGTCCGAAAAGCCAATGCATCGGTAATCGTATCTTGCGTGTGTCCGACAGAAAACCGGTGTATCGGTTTCCATGTCGCTCCAGACTTGATCTGGAGCCTAGAGGTGGATTGCCAGGATTCCTGCGTGTGTCCGACAGAAAACCGGTGTATTGGCAACCGTATCAGCGTTTCCGTCGATTACTGCATCTGTGCATACACAAAATTCGTACACATTGTCGTTTCTTTTACGTTGCCAAAGTGTTACTATGGCCTCAGGCGTTTCTGACGGCTTTATTCGCTATGGGAAGATGTGGTTTTCTGGAAGAAAACCTGAAAGCATGTAACCAACACGACAGCGGGAAGACAAGGGACTCAGGAGGAACAACAATGCGTACCAGGGTAAAAAGGATCGTATCCGTACTACTTGCTCTGACATTGGCGATGATGATGCTGGTGGCTATGCCCACCAAGGCGTTCGCGGCATCCCCACCGGATGTGACTGCAGGCGACGTCTGCGCTATCGTAAACGATGGGGGAGATGATGTTGGCTATGCAAGCCTTGCGCTTGCAGGGGCTGCTGTTACAGATGGCTGTGTCGTCTATTTGCTTGCCAATATCGATGAGGACACCCTCCCGATTGACCTTGCAGACTTTCAATTAACCATTAACCTCAACGGCTTCGACTTGAAGGTAGAATGCATCACCGTTGACGAGGAAAGCTCGCTTACCATCACCAACAGCAAACCTGCAATCGGTGGCGACATTACTGCCAGCTATATCGATGTATTAGGCGGCTATCTGGAGATCGACACAGGTGGCAATACTATCTTCTTGGAGCATGAGGTCTATGCTGTGGACGGTGCAAAGGTCTTCATCACCGCGAACATCGAGTCGATCGATGGTTATTGTGTTCGTGCCGAAGATGATGGCACCGAGGTGACAGTCTTCGGCAATCTCACCTCCGTCGATGACGCTTGCATCTACGCAGAAAATGGTGCGCTTGTGACCGTCTTTGGCAACCTTGAAGGCTTGCTTGGGGTTGCTGCCAGAAATGAGGGGACAGTTGTAAAGGTATACGGCAACATCGAGGCTGTAGCCGGAATCTCAGCAGCTGATGGCGCATACGTATATCTTGAAGGCAATATCACTGCAGCTTGGATAGGGGTTGAGGCAACTTTTCTTGCTGTTGTAGAAGTTGTCGGCAATATATCGGTGATAGCCGATGATACAATAGTTGCTGTCGCTGGGTTTTTATCCGGCGTTGCGGTGGCGGAGTTCGGCGAGGTATTCATCAATGGTGATATAACGGTAGAGGGCGATGGCGGAATCGGCGTTTTTTGCATGATTGGAAAAGTGACAGTAGAAGGCAAGATCGTTGCTGAGGGCTACGTCGCGTTCATTGATTTCAGCTTGCTTGATCCATTGAATCCTCCTGCATCTCCACTCGATCTTCTTGTCATCAAGACCGTCGCGGATAACGACGCGACGTCGTTAAAAACCGACTATCTGCAATACAGTATGGAGATCGATCCAGAACTCGCGGATGCGCTTTTTGGTGAATTACCTGAAGGTTTTCCCACTGAATTATTAGATGACCTCACCTCATACGTTTGGGTAAGGGATACCACTCCACCGACCGGTGACAGCATGGGTATGATCGTCATGATGACCGCGCTTTCCTTGTTGGCTCTCGGCGTGCTGTGCCTGCTTGTCTGGAGGAAGCGCCAGCAGGTAACGGCCTACTAATTCTTTAGATTTGGGGAGCCGCCCCGGGCTTGTGCTAAAGGATTCAGCACAAGCCCGGGGCGGCTTTCGTTTTTCCCCAAATGCGCAGACTTGAGGCGGCACTCAGAGTGGCAGAAGGGGGTCGTCCTCTTCTGTCACCCAAAACCCCTGCTATGTCACCGTGGTGCGTTGCACCTTAGAAGCACCTGAAGAATACCAAACCCTTGATTCCGTGCAGAATAACGTAACAAAAACTCTTGAAATCGTGTAGAATGGCATGGTATAAACACTTGAAACCGTGTATAATGCGACGTAAAACGCGAGAAAGGATTGCAGATGATTGAGCGAAAGGCATATACTCTGCTACAGGAGTGGAAAAGCAGAAACGGCACCACAGCATTGCTCATTGAAGGCGCTCGACGAGTCGGTAAAAGCACGTTAGCAGAAGAGTTTGCCAAGAAGGAATACCGTTCCTATTTGTTATTGGATTTCGCCACGGTTCCCGATGATGTCAAAGAACTGTTCTATATCTATAGCGACAACCTTGAGGCATTGTTTCGATATCTCTCTACCTATTACGGCATGATACTCTATCCAAGGGAAAGCCTGATAATCTTTGACGAGATCCAATTGTTCCCGCAAGCAAGAGGACTGATCAAGTATCTGGTAGCAGACGGACGCTATGATTATATTGAAACCGGCTCATTGGTTTCAATCAAGAAGAATACCGAGAACATTCTGATTCCTTCTGAAGAAGAACCGCTACGGCTCAACCCACTTGATTTTGAGGAGTTCCTTGCCGCAAAAGGTGAAGATGGGCTATCTCTGGTTTTACAGCAGAGTGCAGCATCATTAGATCCAGTGCCTCAAGCCATCCACCGCAAGGCGATGAGCCTTTTCAGAGAATACATCTTAGTTGGTGGGATGCCACAGGTTGTAGACACGTTCGTAAAAACAGGCAGCTTTGCTGAGGCAGACCGGATCAAGCGTCTGATTCTCAATCTCTATCGAAATGATATCTCCAGATATGCGAAAGGTTATGAGAGCAAGGTTGTTGCTGTGTTTGATGATATTTCTTCGCAATTGTCAAAACAGGAAAAGCGATTTACCTTAGCTTCTTTGGGTCGGAATGCTCGCAGTCGCAGTTACGAGGATGCCTTTTTTTGGCTACAAGATGCAAGTATTGTCAACTTCTGTTACAACAGCACCGATCCGAACGTCGGGCTGGGATTGCATCGTGAGCGCCTTACCTTCAAGTGCTATATGGCTGATACAGGATTATTGGTCAGCCATGCTTTTTCTGATAAACGGAAGACACTCGAACAAGTGTATCGAAGCATCCTCTTTGACAAACTGGAAATAAACGAGGGGATGTTTATGGAAAATATCGTCGCGCAGTCACTTGTTGCTTCTGGTCACTCGCTCTTTTTCTATTCACGAAGTGATCGTGAAGATGCAGATGAGCGCATGGAGATAGACTTTCTGATAGTCGACGACAGTACTCAAGCCAAAGTATGCCCTATTGAGGTGAAGTCAAAGAAACAATACTCGATCACTTCACTGGAGAAGTTCAAAAAGAAGTTTTCAAGAAAGATCGGGCAGCAATACGTACTGCATACAAAAAACATCTCGATTGAAGGCGACAGAGTCTTCCTTCCACTCTATCTGGTTGGGTATCTATAAAGAATCGATGACCGTATTCTGCATGTGTCCGACAAAAACTTGCGTACTAGTTTCTATGTCGCTCCAGACCTGATCTGGAGCCTAGAGGTGGATTGCTAGAACGCTTGCGTGTGTCCGACAAAAAGCTTGCGTATTGGCAACCATATCAAGCGTGTTTCCGTCGATTATCACATCCATTCATACACCAAATTCTTACATATTGTTGTTTCTTTTACGTTGCCAAAGTGTTACTATGGCCTCAGGCGTTTCTGACGGCTTTATTCGCTATGGGAAGATGTGGTTTTCTGGAAGAAAACCTGAAAGCATGTAACCAGCACGACAGCGGGAAGACAAGGGACTCAGGAGGGGACGACAATGCAAACAAGAACAAAAAGGATCATATCCGTATTACTTGCTCTGACACTTTCGATGATGATGCTGGTGGCTATGCCCACCAAGGCGTTCGCGGCATCCCCACCGGATGTGACTGCAGGCGACGTCTGCGCTATCGTAAACAATGGTGGAGATGACGAAGGTTACGCAAGCCTTGCAGATGCATGGGCTGCCGCTAGTGATGGCGACGCCATCTACCTGTTAGCTAACATTAACGAACCTGCCACTCTTATTGACCTTGACGACTTTTTACTGACTATAGATCTCAATGGCTTCAACCTTGATATAAAATGTATCGACCTTGTTAGTGACAGCTCGCTTACCATCACCAACAGCAAACCTGCAACCGGTGGTGACATCACCCTTTTCGATTATCTTGGTGTCGATGGTAGTTACTTGAAGATTGATGCACGTTCCGTCAGCATTAACCCAGGAAACGGGATTCAAGCCGTCAACAGCGCAGAGGTGCTCATCACTGCGGATATCAATTCAGCTGGAAAAGGCATTCTCGCCAATGGCGAAGATGTCAAGGTAACCATTCATGGCAACATCACTGCCGTTGATGAATGTATCGCAGCGGAAAACGGTGCGACAGTGACTGTCTATGGCAATCTCAAAGGCGATTTTGGGATTGATGCCAGAAGTGAGGGGACGGTTGTAAAGGTATACGGCAACATCGATGCTGATGAAGATGGAATCGATGCGTTTCAAGAAGCATACGTTTATCTCAAAGGCAATATCACTGCAGTCTGGATCGGTGTATCAGTGGTCGCTGAAGCTCTCGTTGAGGTTGAGGGCGATATAAAAGTGACTGGTGACGATACTGCGGATGATAGAGATGAGTTTCCAGCCGGTGTCCTTGCCGCATTGTACGGTGAGGCTTTGATAAAAGGGAACATAACGGTACTTGGCGACGACGGAGTCGGTGTTGCCTGTGCGCTGGGCGGTTTGGTGACACTTGATGGTAAGATTGTTGCTGAGACGTATATTCTATTCATGGATGTTGTTTTTGAAGACGACCTTCAAGAGTGGGTTTTCATCGAAAAGACTGCCGCTGATAACGATGCGACGTCTCAGAAGCCCGACTATCTGCAATACAGCCAGGAATTCGCGGGAGAATATCCTGATTTAGGTATCTTTGCCGGAACCTCATACGTCTGGGTAAAGGATTTCACTCCACCGACCGGCGACAGCATGGGTATGATCGTCATGATGACCGCACTTTCCTTGCTAGCTCTCGGCGCCTTGTGCCTGCTTGTCTGGAGGAAACGCCAGCAGGTAACGGCTTATTAACTAGTTAGTTACAATCAAACGCCGCCCCGAGCCTTGGCTCGGGGCGGCGTATTAATTTATCGAAAAACAATAAAAGTTTATTGACATACAGTCGAAGACTTGCTATCCTTGTATCTGGTTGTCCTTCCAAACGAGGCAACAGAGCATGTAGGTACGTAAAGGAAGCGAGGTCGATCATCTTGTGGAGTCGCGATAGATCAGTCGTTCTCTCGTTGGTAGGCACAAGGATACTCATGGGATTGGGTTTGGTTCTAGCAGTTCTGCTCCCGTTTTTGTGCAACAACGGTTTCTTCGAGCAACGAGCCCTCATCAACCCGTCCGATATTTTATGGCTTATGCCGATCTATTACAGCTTCTGCGTACCGGCATACATCGCGCTTTTCTCCCTTGACCGTCTGCTTGCCGCCGTCAGGAAAGATGAAGTTTTTTCCAGCCGCAACGTCCGCTACCTGCGCATCATCACGTGGTGTTGTTTCGGGGCGGCGATAATCCTGCTTGTGAGCACGTTGGCAAGCATCGTCTTTGCTGTGCTCGCTATACTTGCCGCGTTCTTTGGCATCGTGCTCCGTGTGGTCAAGAATCTCTTTGCTGCTGCTGTCGCGCTCAAAGACGAGAACGACTTTACCATCTAGGGCAGGAGGCAGCTTTGGATACCAAACAGCAAACGAGCTTCAACTTCCGGGAGAAGGGGTAGCTATGGAAATACGACTTCATATCGACTTGATGATGGCCCGCCGAAAGATCGGGGCAGGGGAGTTAGCCGAGCGCATCGGCATCACTCCGGCAAATCTTTCAATACTAAAAAATGACAAAGCTCGTGCGATCCGGTTTTCCACGCTTGCGGCGCTGTGCCGGGAACTAGACTGTCAACCAGGCGACCTATTGGAGTATTACAATGACTGAAGAAAATGAACCAATCACCCAGTTTCCCGCACCGAACACACAACCAATTTATTTTCCACCGCCCGCTTATCAATGGGAGCCAGCACCGCCTGCGCCGCCGGCGCCACCTTTGCCTGCCACGCTCGCAGACGTCATCGTTGCCTTATTGGCTTTTATCATGGGTTTCTGCTTCTGGGAATGGGAGGTCTTGTCGCAGGATTTCTCAGGCATTAGCGCAACTCTATTCTTCATCGTCCTTCTGGCGATATGTTTTGTCTACCTGTGGCAGAAAGGCATCAAGCAGAACAAGGCGAGCCTTGTCATGCTGGCAGTTGCGATACTCGGCGCCTGCCCCTTTGTCCTTAACGGTGCGCGTGATATCAATGCGTTGCTCCTGCTCTTTGAAGGGTGCATGTGCCTACTGTGGGTAGCATACTCCTGCCGGACGGTCATCGCTCCTTATCTTTCGGGCTTTGTCATCGGGGATTTGTTCTCGCAGGTGTTCATTGTGCCCTTCGGCAATTTCGGGCGGGCATTCGCAAGCATCATCAAGGGCGTTCGCAGCTCCAACAAGGAAGGGCGACGCATCTGGAAGACGATTGCCATCGCACTCATCGGCCTCGTCGTCACCATCCCCATCTTTGCCATTGTCATTGTATTGCTCATCAACTCCGACGACGGCTTCTACAACTTTACAAAAAACATCTTCGAGAATATCGACATGGACCGCATTGTATCCTACGGTTTCGAGTTCCTCGGCGGCATCCCTATCGCCTGCTATGTCTTTGGAGCGATGTACGGCAACGCGTATAAGCGGTTTACCGGCGCTTTAAAATACGAGTCGCTGAACAAGGGATTCCAGAAAGCGCATGCCTTGCCGCGTGTGGCCTTGTATGCCCCGCTGGTCTGCTTTGTCGTTGTCTATATCGTATATTTCATAACGATGGGGAGTTATCTGTTCTCTGCGTTAAACGGCGAGCTGCCTGCAAGCTTTACCTATGCCCAATATGCACGCCAGGGTTTCTTTGAGTTATGCGGAGTCGCATTCATCAATCTACTGATCCTTGCCATTACCTATCTGCTCGCCCGTCGCGAGGCATCCAGTTTTCCGGTTGCTTTGCGGATACTGACCGGCTCGATCTCTTTGTTGTCCTGCCTGCTTATCGTCACCGCCATGAGCAAGATGGCGCTGTATATTGGCACCTATGGGCTTTCGCCGCTTAGGGTCTACACCTCCTGGTTCATGGTACTGCTCATGTTCACCTTCCTGATCCTGTGTATCTGGCATATCAGACCCTTTAATGCAGCGCAGCCTATCATTGTGGTTACGATCATACTTACACTGGCGCTCGGCCTGACAAACACCGACGGTATTGTTGCTCGCTACAATGTGGATCGCTATCTTGGAGGACAGACCACGCTGATCGACGTCGACCTGCTTGCACGCTTAAATGACGGCGCTTTACCACCGCTATATGATCTGGCAGAGAGGGCTCCTGATGCTGAGGTCAGGAAAGAAGCACGGGAGGCTATTAGAAACTACCCAGATTATTCTCATATCAGCATGCTTGGCGACCCTGCCTCGCGTGATAGATGGGTTAACTGGAATGTACAGTATCAACTAGCCGAGCAACGAGCGGTTAAGTGACGGCACGTCACTTAACCGAAAAGCCTTTTTGTGGGCAGATTACTGGACAACACGCATAGATTACGGTAGCTAATACATTGGTTTTCTGGACGACAGCTTAACCAATCTTACAACTCTCCCGCTAGACCCTTTGACAGCGCAGCAAGAATACGCTGCTTGCTCAGGGTGACAGGAGAATGAATCAGTGGTTAGGTGAGGTGTTATAGCAGGAAGGCGGTGCCGGGAACCGTGGTCATGTGACACGCCTTCTTGCGGCATACCTT
Organism: Coriobacteriia bacterium; assembly: GCA_009781535.1. Lineage (GTDB taxonomy): Bacteria > Actinomycetota > Coriobacteriia > Coriobacteriales > UBA8131 > WRHU01. The sequence goes on from WQXX01000012.1 coordinate 12,589, forward strand.
AACGCAGGCGCCACATCCTAGGCATATCAATGGATCAGTCGCTGCCGATGCAACTGCAGCGGCAGTGACTTTTGCGTTCTCGTCAAAGTACCGCGCTTTGATGGCGCAGGCTTTGATACATTCTCCACAGCCGATACAGAGTTTTTTATTAGTCGTGCTGACTGGCAAGTTTACGTATGGAGCGTTGACGGGATTTCGTCCCAACGCCTCGATAAGAATAAAGCGTTTGGGAGGGATGCGAACAGTATCCCGTGATTTTGAAGCATTCGGATGCGAATTGGTGAACATCGACGATGAGGTAGAAGTGCTTTTTGTGCGTTGCCCTAAAAGAGTCTTCTGGTAGGCACAGCGTCGTTCGCGCTTGATCGCTGTTTCCTGGGCGGGGGTGAGTTTAACAAAAGAAGCTTCCTCAGCGGCTATATATGCATTGTCCCATGCTTCTTTCAGACCCTTGAAAGTATCTAAAAATGCTCCGCGTCGGTCATACTCAGCCTCATGGGAGGTTTGGTTAAGAAGGGGATCCAACAACCGGCCTGATTTGAGCCCCATATTGTTGAGGTTGGTGAGAATACCCACCTGAAAACCGGCCCAGTTTTCTGCTTTGCTGATTGCCTGTTCAAAATAGTTTTCGATAGTCCCGTCCGCATTAACAGGGCACTGGCTGCACTGACCTATCGGAAGTAGGATGTCCACGTTTTTTAACGTGGTTACAAAACTCAGTTCATTGAGTATCGAGAACCAGACTTCGGGGCTAATGACGCTCAGACAGGATACTTTAACGATCATTTCCTTCTTCTGGGCATTGCCGATAAGCTCGTAATCTACCGGCTCCACCTCTATGAAGTCTGAGTCGTCTGTTTCATCATCTGTCGCTGCCGCTAAAGCTTCAGCAGCTGCGGCTTTTTTTGCGGCTTTTTTAGCGGCTTTCTGATCTTTGGTCTTCTCAGTCGCAGTTTTGTCTATAAGTTCTTTTGAAGCTGCCGTCGCTGCGGACGCCGTTGTATCCGTCGCCTCTGTAGCTTCCGCTCCAGCTCGCTCCAGCTCTTTTTCCTCGTCCTTCTTATGCTTGGCAGCAAGCGACAAGGCCTCCGTGCGCATGCAGGTAATTATGATACGATGGGTCTTGAAGCTGGCGTTAAGAAGGCTGGTATTCAGCCCCTGAACCGTTTGACGGGTCATCGATATCGCCCCAGCCGGGCACATCGTGACACAGGCGCCACACTTAAGACACGAATCAAGCGTATTAAAATGCTCGAAATCGCCAGCGTTTTTAATAGTAATGGCCTTGGTTGGGCATCCATCGAGGCATAATGTACAATCAGTGGGCAGCTTGGCATTCCTCAGGCAGTACATGCTGGAAACAACAGGTGTACCGGCGTTAAAATCGGTGTATCCCTGCGCAATCGGGGTGGTGCTTTTGCTAGTGTTATCAACCATGACAACAAGTATACTATAGCCGATAAGATCGTTTTAAGACTAATTAGGAAAACGAATGAGCAACGTGCATATCCCACCAACAACCGGCGAGCATTTTGAGCGCTTTGTTGCGACCATCGCTCGCCTGAGGGCGCCCGGGGGTTGTCCGTGGGACGCCGAGCAGACGCATGCAAGTATCGCGCGCAACATGATAGAAGAGGCCCATGAGGCTGTCGAGGCCATAAAAGTCGGAGACCTTGCTGCGTTGCGAGAGGAGCTTGGCGACGTGTTGCTGCAGGTGGTCTTCCAGGCGCAGATGGCTGCCGATGCAGACGAATTTACCATTACCGAGGTCATTGATGGCATCACCGACAAGATAATCCGTCGTCACCCTCATGTGTTTGGAAACGAGGCAGCGTATGAGGCGGCGCACTTCTCTCCAGAACGCATCGAACAGATCAAAGCGGCGCGGACTGCCGGACAGGTGCTTGACTTGTGGGATCAGATCAAACTGATGGAGAAGGA
>WQXX01000013.1 GCA_009781535.1 Coriobacteriia bacterium
GGATGACTGGATTGCCACATTTTGGCGGACTTCCCACCCAACACACAAGCACCCGACCGCCAAAATTCGCAATGACGTACAGAGTGCCACAATAATACACGGCTTCGACAATCCTGTATTGCACCCTCAATACGGCTTCGACAATCCTGTATTGCACCCTCAATACGGCTTCGACAATCCTGCATTGCACTCAAACTGCGCCCATCCTTCGCCACACCTCAATACAGCTTCGACAATCCTGCGTCACACTCACCGCGCGAGATCTCGCCACTGTTGTACCGAGCCATCAGCTGGACGTCCAATGGTTTGAGCCGATACAGCAGCCAGATAACGACGGTGAGGATGCCGCCGATCGTAGGTACCAGCGCATAGGCTGTCCACAGACCGGTAAGCGCGGTATCGCTTTGGGCAACGCCGAGCGCGGCAAGCTCCGCAAAACTCTCCGCGGCGACACTTTGCCAACCGAACAATCCCAGGATCGCAACACCAAGTGCGCCGGACACCGCAGCGGTAATCTTCATCGTAAAGGTCTGGATGGCAAAGGTGATGCCCTTCGCCTCCACACCTGTCTTGTACTGACCGTACTCGGCACAGTCAGGCGTGAACATGAACTGGAGCACAGTCACGCCGCCCAAGGCAAAGCCCCTGAGCACACACAGGATGAGATGCGGTATGAGCACCGGACCGATAGCCCAGATGATCAGAGAAAGGACTGCAAACGCGATGGCGCTGATCATGATCATCCGGTGCTTGTCGAAACGTTTGATGAGCGCGGGCAGAAAGAAGGAGATCAGTACCGAGGGGATGAACGACACCGCAGCGACAACGGTTGCGATCATGGCGCTGTCAAACAGATAGAAGGTCGCAAATTGGAGCACGCTTTGTGCCGTATTAAGCCCATGGAAGAAGATCAGCCCGCCAAAGAAGATAAAAAGATACTTGTTGCCAGCGAAGTATTTGAGCATCTCCCGAAGTGTGTAGGACTTCTCGTCAGTCTTACTCTCCCCCACATGCTCTTTGGTGAACAAACAAAGCCAAACCATGGACACCGCAGCAAGCGCGGTGATGATCACCGCGATGGTGGTAAACGACATCCCGATCTGCTCAGACGGCAAGATCATGCCCATCATGAGCGCAAGCAACGCGCCGGAATAGGAGGTTATCCGGCTTTTTGCCATCAGGTCGGTGCGCTCGGACTGGTTATTCGTCATGTTTGTCACAAGCCCGTACAGCGGAACGTCGCAAAGCGTATAGGCGGTGTCAAAAAGGATGTAGGCAAGCGCGAACCATACGAGCTTCATGCCCATGTCAAAGCTCTGCGGGATTCCGAATAAAAGGAGTGTGGTCAGCAGGATAAAAGGCAGCGAGATCCTCAGCCAAGGGATGAACCTTCCGCCTTTCTTGAACCTGAGCTTGTCAATGAGCGTCCCAAAAAGGATGTCATTCACGGCATCCCACACCTTGACCGCGATGAGTATGCCAGCAGTTGCGGCAGCGTTCATACCACATAGCAGGAGGTAGGTCGCGAGGAACATATAGAGGTACATGTAGATCATGTTCTGACCAAAGAAGTACGCCCAGTAGCTTCGACGCTCCTTTTTGCTGGTCATCCACCCTGATGTGTCCTGTGTTCTTTTCACGATAACCCTCCTTGTGTTCTTTTCACGATAACCCTCCTTGTCGCCCGCCATGATCCTTACGAATGGAATGAGCAGCTCGTCCCCTATCATCCATTATCGGAATGTTACCAGTACCCATGCCAGAAGTATTGGACACATTATACTGACAATCTCCCTTGAAAACGCATAACGTAAAAAACGCAAAACGTGCCAAACGACACGTTTTCTGCGCGCAAGGAAAGAATTATGGAAAGGATCGTCAGGGTCTCAAGAGTCGTTGTTTTTATCGTTCAATTTCTTGATTTCCCATATTCCCTTGACATTTACATTTGGCACTTTTATCAGAAGGTTTATCAGCGCTTCTTCTACTGTTGCAAGGAATACCCAACAGAACAAGAAAATGATGTATATGTTGACTATCAGGTTTTCTCCATCGCCAACTTTTTCTCCAACAATAAAAAAGAGTATTGGTGCTGCAAACAAGAATAACGCTGCCAGTTTATTTGCTAGCGTGTGAGTAAACAGGATCTTCTTGTGTTTGATCAAGCCAGTTAAACTTGCCGAAACGATTTTAAACACAAGAATAGCTATTACTGCAATCCACAACCCAGACCAGACGTTCATATGAGGCATCAGCACAAAGACGCCTACGACTATCAGCAGCATGTCGGCAAAGGCGTCCAAATCCCCGCCTATTGCAGTTTTGCCATTCGGGATCTTTCTGGCTAAAGGCCCATCAATCATGTCGGTGAGCCCTGCGATGCAAAAAACAATGAACGATGCGATTCCCAGTACTGGTTTTATAAAAATCAGAGCAATACACAATGCTACTCGTAAAAGCGTGATGGTATTTGGTACATATCTCACTACAGACATTTTCACCTCTTTCAATCAAGCCCATATTGTTTCCTATCTTACTCTCATGACGACAGAAAACAATAATCATCTTCATATTTTTTACAAGTATTTAACGGTTCATAAACTGTGCGAGTGGTTTTTTGCAGCAGGATAACAGCATGACAAGCCAATCGGATACCAGGTGTTGTGGACACTTGACTGGTACACCGCACACTCAAATTATTTTTCGATACTACCTATATGTTGTTGTGAAGGTCGCATCTTTCCAAACCACCGTTGGCTGGATCGTTATATGTCTAATACCATCCAATAACTCAGCCGCAGGCCATTTGTATATCTTGACAAGTGCCAGACTTACTGTACTCTTTTGATAAGTACAGTAAGTACTAGCTGTACACACGCGGGAAGGTTCGAGCACATGGTTGTGGAATACAGATGGAAACGTTGAACGCGACACAGACAACACGGTACACAGGCAAAGGAGGCTTTTGTGAGGGTCATCATACGCAACTCATCAGATATACCAATCTACGAGCAGATCGAAGAGCAGATCAAAGAAGCGATCCTCAGCGACGAGATACATGAAGGGGATATGCTCCCTTCCATCCGCCAGCTTGCCGGAGACCTGAAGATCAGCATTGTTACAACCACGCGTGCTTACTCAGAGCTTGAACAGGAAGGATTCATCTACACAGTTCAAGGCAAGGGCTGTTATGTCGCACCGATGGACAGCGGCCTCATCCAAGAACAGCTCCTTCGCAAAATCGAAGAGGGATTCAACAATGCCATCAAGACTGCGAAGCTTGCTCGGATGCCTCGCCATGAGCTGAGAAAGCTCTTCGAGTTTACTCTTGAGGGATATGCTCATGATCATGAGCATATCAACCGCAGAAAGGAAGGCATCTTTTACGAGTTTGCGAAGAAGGAGGCAACAAAACGAGTGGGCTGGGAGACATATAACCTGAAGCTACAGGAGGAGGGAAAATCCCTATGAACAATGCTTTAGAAGTCAGCGGTCTTTCTAAGACCTACGGTAGTTTTAAGCTGGAGGATGTATCGTTTACGCTACCAGCGGGTTATATCATGGGCTTCGTAGGGCAGAATGGCGCAGGCAAGACAACGACTATCCGCCTCATCCTTAACATGGCACACCGAGAAAAAGGAGAAGTCAAGGTTTTCGGTTTGGATAACATACAAGACGAGCTTGCGGTTAAACAGGAACTTGCTGTCGTCTTTGACGAAATCTTCTTTGTGGACTCCTGGAACATCCCTATGGTCGAAAGAGCCGTAAAAGGGTTTTACCGGGAATGGAACAGCGCCCGTTTTGCCGGGTATTGTAAGAAATTCGACTTACCCACAGATAAGAAAGTAAAGGAATTGTCGCGTGGCATGAAGATGAAGCTCATGCTCGCAGTTGCCATGTCACATGGGGCAAAACTACTGATTCTGGATGAACCGACAAGCGGTATCGACCCCGTAGCCCGCGACGAATTGCTCAATATTCTGCGCGAGTACATCTCTGATGGCGAAAAGAGCGTGTTCTTCTCGACCCACATCACATCAGACCTGGAAAGGATTGCGGATTACATAACGTTGATATCGAATGGAAAGGTCTTTTTCACCGGAACGAAAGATGATCTGCTGGAACATTTTGTTGTGGTTAAGGGCGGCACCGAGGACTTGACAGACGCCATGAAGACACACTTGATTGGCCTTTCATCAAATCGTGTGGGCTTTGACGGCTTGCTTCCGGCAGCAAAGCTCGGTTTATTCCCTCTATTGTCCGACAGGTTCGTAACGGAGCAGCCAAAAATCGACGAGATCCTCATATACATCAGCAAGGGCGGAGGCACAGATGAATAGCATTTGGAATGCCATAAAGCTGGACTTTCTATCAGCAAGATCAAGCCTGCTTATTGCTGTGGCTATGCTTGTGGTAGCAAGCGTCATCAGCGTATTTGTGCAGCAGCCTATTGTCGTGATTGTTTATGTCATGATGTTCTCAACTTTTATGAGCGGCATGGTCTTTTCTGCGGACGAAAAGAACAATCTGCACAAACTCTTTGGAACTCTCCCAATGCGAAGGACTGACTGGGTAACTGCACGTTATCTGTACGCTATGGTGATGGGCTTGTGCCTGTTTGTGCTGGCTGCTGCGGCTTATCCCATAATTTCGATGATTGCTGGCATTAAAATCGATTACCTTATGCTGTCTATTTTTATTGGCGCAGGTTTTCTTTACTACTGCTTTGCGGTGAGCATTATCTATCCTGTGTATATACGGGTTTCTTTCTCCAAAGCGTATATGTTCACCATGATCCCTTTGGCATTGATCGGTGTCGGAGTGATGATTGTTGCACGGAAGGCAGACCTTTCGTTGAGCTTCCTGAGTGATATCATGCAATTCTTTTCAGAAAACCAGAGCTTTATCTTGATAGTTTGTTTCATTGCAGGGGTAATACTTGTGGCTATCTCAGCGTTCATCGCGAACACATTCTATCGGCATAAGGAGTTGTGACTGATAACTCTTTGGTTGTGGCAGGTTAATTGGGGTCAGGCTTAGCAGTATAGAAACATGAAAGGAGCATTACATGCCAAAATACATAATAATATCCTTAGTATTGGCAGTTATCGTTTTTTCTGTGATCCGTCTTGCGATAAAATCATCCACCCATCATTTTGTCTGCTCAGAATGCGGCAAAAGCTTTCAGGTTAACTTCTTCAAGTTTTTCTTTACCGCCCACAGCCCCGGTGGATATTGTGGAGTCACATGCCCAGAATGTGGCAAGCACAACATGCTGCAAGCTATAAAAGGGAAGGAATAAACCTGAAGGCGTGTCTTGCGGGTTCTGCGTTCCATACCCTACACGAATGAACGGGTAGAACGCATTATGCTTGTTTAAAGAAACGGATGAGCCATGCGATAGCTGCCGGTTATCCCCGGGACCCTGATCCTTGACAATAATTAATCATCTGATTCTTCAAACGAATGAGCGACTATTTCTAAGGAAGCCTTCAATGGCTGCGATATGCTTATCGTCGCGTTCGCAAGCTCGTTGCTCCCCCAGTGTACCGTACCTGCAGGCTCGTTGCTCCCCCCAGTATAAAGTGCCCACAGGCTGGCTGCTCCCTCAGTGTACCGTACCCGCAGGGCGGCACATGAGCAGGCTCCCAGGCACTCTGCTTGTTTTGCTCAGACTCCTGAGCAGGCTCCCGGGCAGGCTCCTGGGCAGACCGCCGAGCAGTCTCCAGGCTCAGTCACTTTTATTTATCAGTGAATGTATATCCTTCTCCCCGGCTCACGAGGATGTCAAAACCACTCTGTGTTGTCTCAAGCTTTTTCCGAAGCCGATATACGGAGTTCTTGATTGCCGTATCATCTCCAGCAAGTGGAAGCTTCCAGATGATCTCGTAGAGTGTCTCCTTTGACATGACGGTATCCCTGTTTCTGGCAAAAAGGTGCAACAGGGCAAACTCCTTGCCCGCAAGCTGCATGTTCTTTCCATTCACGTATGCCTGATTTGCTACGACATCAAGAATGATTGGCCCACAAACCAGTTTCTCGAGTGGCTTTTCTGCATGCAGCCTCTCTCGTCGTATAAAGGCTTGTACCCGTGCCACGAGCTCCTCAATGTCATAGGGTTTAGTGATGTAGTCGTCCCCACCTGCCTGAAGGCCCGCGAGCCGATCGTCTTTGTCGGTCAATGCGGTAAGCATCAATATCGGCGCGGTGGTTATCGAGCGGATCTCAGGAACAAAGTCAAGGGCATTACCGTCGGGCAAGATAAGGTCGAGCACGATGGCGTCAAGCGGCTCCTGTAAAAGACGGCAGCGTGCTTCGGCAAGGTTTTCAGCGGTAAACACCGTGAAGCCTCCAGATTGGAATATGGCATGATTTGCCCACAGGATGTCGGGATTGTCCTCAATGAGCAGAATCGTCTTCCTCTTATCCATCTACGCTCTCCTCCTCATATATCGGCAGTGTAACGATCACCGTAGCCCCTTTACCCTGTACACTTTCGATTGATATGCCTCCACCATGTGCCTCGATGATCTCTCGGCAAATCATGAGGCCGTAACCCGACCCCTTCTCGTCATGTACGCCCTTTTCAAAGATATGGGGGAGAAGGTCTGGAGCTATACCTTCACCAGTATCCGAGACGGTTATCTCTATCAGGTTTTCTTTATCAATCAGTTTTGCGGTAATGCTGATCTCGCCGTTGTTTGTATGGGCATCCGCGTTTGCCAGCACGTTGAACAGTACCTGGGTTAACTCATCGCTGTTTCCGAAGACAGGGGGAAGGTGGCCCTCAAGTTGCATTGACTGACGGTTTCCTTTTTTCTCCATGATAGGCTTAAACGCCCTAGCCGTCTGGGTTATCAACTCGTCTACCAAAAGCGGTGCTCTGCCCTGCACTGGCTCGCTCTCTTTGAAGGTATGAAGCAGATTGCTTGAAAGCTCGGCCAGACGGTTTGCCTCACGGGTGATGACGTTAAGCCTCTCCAGTGCGGGGTCGGCATAGTTTCTTTTGTTGATGGCCCTGTCTGCAAGCTGAGCGTGGGTAGATATTACGGTCAATGGTGTACGAATCTCGTGTGACACGGTGGCAAGAAGCTCGTTTTTAAGTCGGTTCACCCGGTCGAGGGCGGCGTTTTCCAAAGCGAGACGCTGTTCTGCCTCTTTTGCCGCTGCTGTCTCCCGCATTGTGGCGTGCAATAAAGCGGTCATCTGCATCAGAGAAAAGAGGATAAATGCGGTTTCCATCATCGAACCAGGCATCCTGCTCGATGTAGCGGTATTAAAGTAGAGCGTGTCTGCTATCAATGCGAGCAGTAATACTCCGATTCCCGCCAAAACCAGTTTCTGCTCAGTATTGGGTTTGCGTGTTGTGTAGAGAATGCGGATGAGGACATATATAGAGGCAAGACCTCCGAGCGCAATCATGGGTACGCCGATATAGGAGAGCAGCTTGGTGTTGAGCAGCAAGATGAAGACAGCTGCGAGTGGAGAGGCGATATACACCATTATGCGAAAACCTTTTTGCAGCGCATTGGGGAACAATTCGCGGTATGCGAGCGTTAAAAGCACGAGCGATAAAGGAAACGCGAGGTATTCGATGCGAAACGCTGCCTCCCACGAAAGCCATGGCAGCAACATAAGCCAGATCTTTGTGCCGATGACTCCGGTATGCAAGGCCCAGGAAAAGCAGAGCAGGGCAAGCCACAGGTTGGCACGGTAGCTGGGCAGTGTCAAGAACAACAGTAGATGAACAATGAACAATAAGAGGTATATGCCTATCTCAATTGCGGGAAACGCATTGAAGCGAATTGTCCAGTTAGACAGTGCACCCTCATTGCCAACGTAAAACCTCAACACCGGTTCAAAACTGTCCTTGTGAACAAAGTTAGAACTCTGTTCCACAATCTCCAGAACCCCGTCTTCTGGCCAGGCAGTAAAGGATATATAGCGGTTATCTGGTGTTGTTGTCTCCCTGCTTACTCCTGGCTCACCCACACTGTCCAAAAGCCGCCCGTTAATGTAGATACGACTGGCGTTGCCTGCTGCGTACCGGGCAACGGCAACGAGACTGTCATCTGGTAACAGGATCCTGTAGCGAAAGGTGATGTATTCTACGCCTTCGGGAACAATCCCGACCTGAGTGCCATTTGATGAGGAGAATTCCTCTGGTGTAAGTAACGAGCCCGCATAATATTCAGGGTAGCCGGTTAACTTGGCGCTGGTAGCTTGCATGTCAATACCACGCAAATCCCATATGCCGTTTTCTGACTCTACGGTGGTAGAAACCGGCGGCGTTTTGAGCAGCCAGAGAAAAAAGCAGAACAAAACGCATATCGGCAAAATGATATAGATAATGCGATTCTTGTGCTGAGTCATGAAGCCACCCGTTTGCTGGTCTTTATATTCATGAGATACGATACTTCTTTCTCGTGGTGCAGAGAATTGTAGCAAAACAGAAACGGGTAGCAAAACAGAAACAGGAGCGAAGCAGAAACAGGGCGAAACAGAAACATGAGCGAAGCAGAAACAGGTAGCGAAACAGAAACAGGAGCGAAGCAGAAACAGGTAGCGAAACAGAAGCATGAGCGAAGCAGAAACAGGAGCGTCCCGCATGGTTTGGCCCTTGGAACCACCAGACCCCAGAAGGCAACAGCCTTCTGGGGTCTGGTGGTGCGGGTGAAGGGACTTGAACCCCCATGAGGATGCCCTCACATGGACCTGAACCATGCGCGTCTGCCTATTCCGCCACACCCGCACGCGTGACAGTGGAGTATGCTACCATAGATTGCTTTCTTAACCAAGACCCAATTTGTATTTGGTCCTATCATGAACCCGAGGAGACGACGTGCTGGAGCACAACATGAAGAATAAGACGATTGCCGACATCCACAACCACATCTACCCTGACCTGATTGCTGCAAAAGCTGTCGAGAATGTAGGGCATTTCTATCATCTCACCATGAACTGCAAAGGAACGACAGGCGACCTGCTGCGGCTCCAACAGGAGGCAGGTATAAGCTACTCGCTCATCCACTCGGTGGCGCTAAAAGCGGATAATGTCACCAGCATCAACGACTTCATCGCCGAGCAGGCGACAAAGCACCCTTCGCTTATCGGGTTTGCGACCATGCATCATGATTTCGCGGACAAGGAACGTGAGATAAACCGTGCAATTGCACTGGGGCTCAAGGGATTTAAGATCCACACCGATTCGCAGGGCGTCAATATCGACGACGAACGGCTCATGGAGTTTTATGGGATGCTTGAGGGGCGTCTGCCACTGATGGTACATTGCGGTGATTACCGTTGGGACAACTCCCACCCTCGAAGGGTTAAAGAGGTGTTGCGCGCCTTCCCGAATCTTGTGGTCAATGCAGCACATTTTGGCGGATGGTCGCTGTATGACCTGGCGGTCGAATACCTTTTGGATGAGAACTGCTTTATGGACCTTTCCAGCGCTGCAATCTATCTGGGGCCTCGCCGCACCACCGAGCTCATCCGCATCTACGGCGCTGACCGGATACTGTTTGGTTCTGATTATCCCATGTGGAATCCCGTCGAAGAAGTCCAGCGCTTCTTGCTCAACGACCTGACTGAGCTTGAATGCGAGAAGATACTCCACCGCAATGCCGAAGCTTATCTGGGTTTGGAACTCTCGCAATAACCACCAACACATAGGTTTTCTGTCGGACACACGCAAGCATCCTGCAAGACGACCACTAGGCCCCAGATCAAGTCTGGGGCGACATCAAACGATTGCCAACAGGTAATTTTTCTGGGCGACAACCCAACTAACACTACAGCTCTCCCGCTGGGTCCTTCGACAGCACAGCAAATACGCTGCTAGCTCAGGACGACGAGCGATTTTAGTAGCGGACGTCCCAGAGGGTAAGGCCGTGCGCGGGAGCAGTCTGCGCCGCCGCGCGCCGGTCACGCGCCAGCAGAATCTCTTCAATCCACTCCGGCGGGCGGCGGCGCAGACCTACCTCAACCAGGCAGCCTACGATGACCCGCACCATCGAGTGGAGAAACGCATTCCCCACGACTTGGATGACTAAACTGTGTTCCCCCAAATGCTGCATACCGAAGATGAAGATGCTGTCGATACGACGCATGGTTGTCTGACCCTCGGCGGATTTTGCCACGCAGAAGGTCTTGAAATCGTGCTCGCCCACCAAATACTCGGCCGCCTGCCGCATGGCATGAACATCAATCGGCTCATCGCCCGGCACCCACCAGGCATAACGCGCTAGAAACAGCGGCGGCACCGGCCCATAGACGATGCGGTAGCGGTACTCACGTTGTATGGCAGAAAAACGGGCTGAGAACCCGGCTGGTTTTTCCTCGATCGACTTGACGACAAGACCTTCAGGCGTCAAGGCGTTCAGTGATGTCCGCAACTTTTCGAATGATCTCTGCGCAAGTTCATCCGCAGTAAGCTCGAACGAGACAACCTGACCGTTGGCATGAACGCCTGCATCCGTCCTTCCAGCGCCAACGGTAATCACCTCATGTCTGAACAGAAGAGCCAGCGCTCGCTCGAGTTCTCCCTGCACGGTAAGCTGCCCCTGCTGACGGGCAAAGCCAGCAAAACCGGCGCCATCATAGGAAACCGTCAGCGCCACAACGCTCGTTTTCGCGCCAAATGCTCCGTAATCTGTTGGTTGTTTATCTGTCATGTTCCCATCACTTGTTCGTTATGCTCTGGGGATGTTCAGGCATCATACTGGTAAATGGCTCGGAAATGTCGTGCCCGGGCTGAACATGGAACATTCCATGTGTCGACGCTATAAATGGGCGTCGCGTCCCCTCCTTGTAGAGCGGCTCGGATCCTCCAACCGGGTCGCTCGCCGTTTTCAGGCATCTTTTCTCTCATCGTTGCGAGCTTCTTTCCCCTCATTTTCCAGGCTCCACTTCAGGTTTCTTCGCCAACATTCTCACCGTCTTCACTTCAGGCTCTACTTCTGGCTCCACTTCAGGCTCCACTTCAGATTTTACTTCTGGCTTCACTTCAGATTTCACTTCTAGCTTCTTCGCCGGCACTCTCACCGTCTTCCTTGCAGGCTTCTCCGCAGGCATTTCCGCTGGCTTCATTCGCCGTCCCATACAGAGAATCAAGATGGTCGATCCATCGCCGCAAGGTGTCGTCGCTGATGGCATGCTCCATGCTGCAGGCTTCTTCCTCGGCGATGGCTGGCTTTACTCCCAACACATCGATCAGAAAATGATAAAGCACCTGATGACGCTCCAGGATGCCATCGGCGTAGGCACAACCCTTACCGGTCAACGTGATATCGCCATAATGGGGCTGCTCGACCAGCTTTGCCTTTTTCAGATTCGCAATCGCCTTATTGACGCTTGCCTTTGAGACGTCAAGTCTGTCCGCCAAGTCAACCGAACGCACCGGCATCCTGCCCTGCTCGCCCAGTTGGTAGATCGCCTCAAGGTAATCTTCGTGAGCAGGCGTAAGACGGTCCTCGTGCCCGGAGGTCAGAAGATCCTCGTGTTCAGACGCGAGGTGGCTCTCGTGTTCAGACGCGAGGTGGCTCTCGTGTTCAGACGCGAGGTGGATCTCGTGTTCAGACGCGAGGTGGCTCTCGTGTTCAGACGCGAGGTGATCCTGAAGCAAAGGCTTGGGATTATCAGCCATCTTTGTCTTGTCCTCTCAACGACTCGCTACGCCAGGTCCACTAGCTCGCTGAATTGGGCCAGCTGCTCGCCACCCCAAACCCATCGGCTCACCACTCTGGATCCATGATACATCACGTTGCTCTCACTACCTATATCCCAAGGTTGGCACGGATATTAAGCCATATGATGATGAAGATATTGCGGATGGGCGTTGAAAGCATGATGGTGGTGATCATGACGAGGAGCGCAGCGATAACCACCACAACGATCTGCCAGGCTGGCGGTGTGGAACGGTAGAGTTTGCTTACACCTTTGGCGTCAACGAGCTTCGTGCCTACTTTGAGACGCACAAGCAGAGAGGATGCCATGCCGCTTCGGCCTTTGTCGAGATACTCGACAAGATTGGAATGGGTGCCGAGCGCAACGATAAGATCTGCCTTCTTCTCCCACGCCAACAAGAGCCCAAGATCTTCGCTCGTTGCGGAAAGCGGCCATATATGTGCATCGATTCCCAGACTGTCAAGCCTCTCCTTGGAAGGACAGGTGCCGTCGTCGTAGGCATGGGCGATGATCTCGGCGCCGCACCGCAGTGCCTTATCGGTAACCGAATCCATGTCACCGAGGATAATGTCGGGCTTGAAACCGCTCTTAAGAAGAGCATCCGCTCCCCCATCAACGCCGATAAGCACCGGCCGCACATCCCGAATATAGGGAATCAAGGTTTTGAGGTCATCCTTGTAATCGTAACCTCGAGCTACAACAAGCACCTGCTTGCCACGTATCTCGGTTTTTAGTGTGGGAACCCAGGGGTCATAAATAAGCGAAACCGATTGGCGCTCAAGGTAACTTGCGGTGTTTTTGACGAATTGCTCCATCTCGATACCCATGCGCAATTCGGCAGCAGCAAGGCGGGAGGTCACCATCTCGCTATCGAGAACGACGCCGCTTGCAATCTTGGCGCCATCGCGATACACCGCATCGTCTTTAACGAGGATGGCGTCGCCATCCTGCAGGTCGTCGAATACCTGGATTCCCACCGCATCAAGCAATGTGATGCCAGCATTAATGAGGATTTGCGGACCTACATTGGGATAACGCCCTGAGATGGACTCATAAGCGTTGACAACAGCGCGCACACCGGTAGCAACCAGGCCTTCTGCAGAGACACGGTCGATGTCGGTGTGGGCAATGACAGCGATGTCATCTGACTTCAGCCGCTTGACGAGGTCTTTGGTCTTCAATCCTTTTTGTGCTTGACCTGCAATCGCCATCTTTTATCTCCCGATGAGGTGGCGCGCATGCTCGCGGGAAAGCGCGTCGCGCTCGCCCGCGAGCATGCGCGCCACCTCATCCACCCGCTCTTCGCCTTCAACTCGTCTGATGTAGGTGCTTGCCGACCCGTCAACGCTCTGCTTCTCGACAACCCAGTGGGCGTCGGCAAGCGCAGCTATCTGCGCAAGATGGGTCACGACGATGACCTGATGGATACGAGCCAGTTCGGCAAGCCGCAAAGCGATAGCAGTTGCCGCCGCCCCGCCGATGCCGGCATCAATCTCGTCAAAGACAAGCGTCAACGGCGAGTTGACCTCATGGATGACTGTCTTGTAAGCGAGCATGATGCGCGAGAGCTCTCCCCCGCTTGCAATCCTGGCAAGCGGTCGTGGCGCGGATACAGGGGTCGGTTGATACAGGATCTCGTATCGACAGGAACCCTGCGCCGTCCAAGCCTCGAAAGCAAGCTCCTGGATATCGAGGGAGAATGCTGCGTCGTTCATCGCCAAACCCTGAACAGCTTCGCTCAGCTCCCGCACAAATGCCTCGCCTGCTGATCTACGAGCCTCAGCAAGCCGCGTTGCCGCGCCTTCCAGAGATTCCTTTGCCTGTGCCAGATGTTGCGCGGCAACGCGGCGCAACTCGTCGATGTCCTCTGTTGCACTCAGAAGACGCTCTGCCTTGTCCCGGGCAACAAAGACGTCTTCCATACGTGGCCCGAATCGTTTACGCAACCCTTCTAAACGCCCCAGACGATCAAGAGCACGCTCAAGCGCTTCAGCATCAAACTCTATGCCATCACGATAGAGGCGCAACTGAGTAGATAGCTCATCGGCAAGCACTGATACCTCGTCAAGCTGCACGCCAAGCGCCTCAAGCGCTGGGTCGATACCACGCAGACGCGCCAATTCCCGCTGTGCATGCGCAAGTGAATCAAGCGCGCCATTCTCTGCACGCA
>WQXX01000014.1 GCA_009781535.1 Coriobacteriia bacterium
AATTCGATGAACTGCCTGACTGAAGCATTAGGTTTGGCGTTACCGGGCAATGGGACTACCCCAGCCGTCCATGCCGCCCGTGTGCGCCTTGCCAAAGAAGCGGGCGAGCGCGTCTTAGACGCGCTCGCCCGCAACATTCGCCCTTCAGCCATCCTTACCAAGACGGCGTTTCTCAATGCGCTTGCTTTAGATATGGCGCTTGGATGCTCAACCAATTCCGTGCTCCATCTCCTGGCGATAGCCCATGAAGCTGGTATACCGCTTGATCTATCAGACGTCGATGAGATGAGCGCAAAGACATACAACCTGTGTCGATTGGCTCCGGCTGGACCGCACCATATGCAAGACCTTGACGCTGCCGGTGGCGTCTTTGCGGTCATCGCCCGCTTGATTGCGGGTGGCATGTTCGAGGGTCTTGCGCTTCATGTAACCGGAGTGAGTATGGCTGCACTTGCTGCAGACGCGTGCAAAAGAGCGCCGCTCAAACAGGATGTCATCTGCGAACTCGTCAATCCCTATTCGACAACAGGCGGGCTTGCAGTCCTTTACGGAAATCTTGCTCCCGATGGGGCTATTGTCAAACAAAGTGCGGTTGATCCAAGCATGCGCTGTCATCGTGGTCCTGCCCGCGTGTTCGATAACGAAGAGGCAGCGGTTCAGACGATCTACGCAGGTGACATCAAAGCAGGCGATATTGTGGTCATACGCTACGAAGGACCGGCAGGCGGCCCTGGTATGCGGGAGATGCTTGCTCCTACATCAGCCATCGTGGGCGCTGGGCTTGACACAAGCGTTGCGCTTATCACTGACGGACGTTTCTCCGGAGCGACCCGCGGCGCTGCCATCGGGCATGTCTCTCCTGAAGCGGCTGTGGGCGGGCTGATCGCATATGTGGATGAGGGTGACATGATCACCATCGATCTTGACAACCATCGTCTACATCTTGAGGTTACCGAAGAGGAAATCGAGTGGCGCAGGGCTACCTGGACGCTAAAGGCAGAAAAGGAACTGAGCGGTTACCTCAAGCGGTATCGCAGACAGGTTATAGGGGCAGACAGAGGAGCTATTGTTGTTTGAGAGGCTTGAATGTGGATTGCCACGACCTGCGGAGTTTACCCTGAGCTTGATTCAGGGCAGGTCTCGCAATGACGTGGCTTTTTGTCACTCAGGCAGGCTCAGGACGACATGAAAAAGAAACCGGTGTCATTAAAGGATACATCAAAGTATGAACAGCACCAAAAGGAGAGATGCAATGACCAGGAAGATTAAGATTTTCGACACCACCTTACGCGACGGCGAACAAGCCCCGGGCTGCTCGATGGACCTCGAGGAGAAGCTCAGCGTGGCACGTCAGCTTGAAACACTCGGCGTCGATATCATCGAGGCAGGTTTTGCGCTTTCTTCTCCCGGCGACTTCGAATCGGTGCGCCGCATCGCTCAGACCGTCAAGAATTGCACGGTAGCCTCCCTGGCGCGTGCAGTTAAAAAAGACATCGACATCGCCTACGAGGCGGTGCGCGAGGCGGTAAATCCTCGCATCCATCTGTTCATCGCGACTTCGCCCATACACATGCACTACAAACTCAAGAAATCACCCGAGGATGTCTTAGCCACGGCGGTGGAGATGGTCAGATATGCAAAACGCCATGTTTCTGACGTCGAGTTCTCCTGTGAGGACGCGACCCGCTCTGAGCGTGTCTTTCTCGCGACGGTGCTTAAGGAGGTCATCAAAGCGGGGGCGACCACGGTCAACATCCCTGACACGGTAGGATATGCCACGCCTGCTGAGATGGCCGAGCTTATCTCGTGGCTTCGCGCCCATGTCGAAGGGATTGATACGGTCGACCTTTCTGTGCATTGTCACAACGACCTCGGCCTTGCGGTTGCCAACTCGCTTGCAGGTGTGTATGCGGGCGCCACCCAGGTCGAGTGCACGGTCAACGGCGTAGGGGAGCGGGCAGGAAACGCCGCGCTCGAAGAACTCGTCATGGCTCTCAATACACGTGCCGACCACTACGCTTGCGGCACGCGGCTCGATACCACGCAGATCTATCGTACAAGCAGGCTCGTCTATAGCATGATCGGCCAGACGGTACCTCTCAATAAACCCGTCGTTGGCACCAATGCCTTCCTGCATGAAAGCGGCATCCATCAGCATGGCATGCTGGCGGAGCGCAGCACCTACGAGATCATGACGCCTGAGTCGGTTGGCATCCCTGTGCAGAGCATGGTGCTCGGTAAACATTCTGGTCGTCATGCCTTTGCGACACGTCTTAGCGAACTTGGATATGCCTTGACCGCAGCAGAGATCGACGCCTACTTCGAGACCTTCAAACAAATCTGCGACAAGAAGAAGACCGTAAGCGATTCTGACTTGGAAGCCATCGTCCATAACAGCGCGTTTGATAACACGGCTCGCTATCGCCTGGAGAACTTCGACGTTCATTCCGGCAAGGAGTCAACAGCGGTAAGTGTCATTTGTCTGGGCAATGGCAAAGGATCCTATGAGGAGGTATCGCTGGGCGATGGGCCCATCGACGCCGCCTACAATGCGATTGACAAGATTCTCAATATGGGAACAAACGAGCTGGTCACCTATTCAATCAACGCGACTTCGGACGGAAAGGACGCCCTTGGTGAGGTCGTCGTAAAACTGCGCAACGGTGAGAGGGCTGTCATCGGACGTGGGCTTTCGACCGACATCATCGAATCAAGCATCCTGGCTTATCTCAATGCTGCGAACAAACTCCTGGAGATGAGATGATTTGTCGCCCCGGGCAGCGAGTCTGAGCTTCAGCGAGTCTGAGCTTCAGCGAGCCTGATCCGGGGACTAGCGGGAGATGGATGTAGTGTGCAGGTTGTCGTAAGAAAAACCTATGAATTGGCAAGGTGAAAACATGCTGGCACGTCGTATAAAACACATAACTCTACTTGATTCGACTCTGCGCGACGGGGCGCAGGGCGAGGACATATCCTTTTCGGTAAACGACAAGCTGCGTATCCTCGAAGCGCTCGATTCCTTTGGGCTTGATTTTATTGAGGCGGGCAACCCTGGCTCCAACCCCAAGGATCTGGAGTTCTTCAGGCTGGCGGAAGTACGAAAACCCAATCACGCCCAGCTTTGTGCCTTTGGCGCTACGCGGCGATGCAATATCGCTGTCGAGGATGACGCAAGCGTTCAGTCGCTGTTGGCAGCAAACACTCCGGTCGTCGTGCTCTTTGGAAAAAGCTCGCTTCTGCATGTCACTGAGATCCTCAAAACGACTCGGGAGGAGAACCTCCGGATGATATCTGAGACGGTGTCCTTCTTTAAGGAGCATGGAAAGAAGGTCATCTTTGACGCTGAGCATTTCTTTGATGGATATTATGCGAGTAACGACTCAGCTGTGTATGCCCTCAAGACACTTGAAGCTGCCCAGGAAGCGGGAGCCGACATTGTGGTACTTTGTGATACGAATGGCGGCATGTTACCGTATCAGGTCTACGAAGCGACAGCCGAGGCGATTGCCATGCTGCCTGCGGATGTGCCGGTGGGTATCCATGCCCATAACGACACCGGCTGTGCAGTGGCAAACTCTATCATGGCCCTTGAAGCAGGCGCGACGCATGTGCAGG
Source organism: Coriobacteriia bacterium (assembly GCA_009781535.1). Classification (GTDB taxonomy): domain Bacteria; phylum Actinomycetota; class Coriobacteriia; order Coriobacteriales; family UBA8131; genus WRHU01. The sequence continues at coordinate 3,616 of WQXX01000014.1, forward strand.
GCACGTTTATCGGTTTTGGTGAACGCTGTGGAAATGCCGATCTCTCGGCTATCCTGCCGGCTGTCATTCTGAAGATGGGGCATCATTGCAATGGTGAGCTGCTAAGGCTCAGTGAGACGGTCAATGTGGTTGCTGAGATTGCCAACGTGATCGTTCCTAACAACAAACCCTACGTGGGGACAAGCGCCTTTGCACACAAGGCGGGCATGCATGCAGACGGCGTCCTCAAGAATTCCGTCTCGTTTGAGCACATCGACCCATCCAAGGTGGGTAACAAGCGCAACTTCCTTGTCTCGGAGGTCTCAGGGCGCAGTGGAGTGCTTAAACGCGTGCATGGCTTTGCTCCAAACTTGGCTAAAGACTCCCCCGAACTTACCGCCATCCTCGAGCGTCTTAAAGCCCTCGAGCATGCAGGTTATCAATTCGAGGCGGCGGATGCGAGTTTTGAACTCATGGCTAAAAAGGTGCTTGGAACCTATAGCCCGCACTTTTCCGTGACCTTCTACAAGACGATGAGTGAGTTTCCTCCTGGGACGGACGATCTGCCCTCCACGGCGGCGATTGAGATTAAAGTCGATGGTTTGACAGAAATAGCCGCCGCAAAAGGGCGTGGGCCGGTGCATGCTCTTGATAACGCCTTGCGCAAGGCGCTCGTGGTGTTTTATCCACAGCTCAACGATATGCATCTGGTAGATTTCAAGGTGCGCGTGCTTGACCAGAAGGCAGCTACTGCGGCGACGGTACGTGTTCTGATCGAAAGTGCCGATGCGCAGACAAATTGGACGACTATCGGCGTATCGGACGACATCCTTGAAGCGAGTTTTATCGCTCTGGTCGATTCGTTGGAGTATAAGCTGGCAAAGGATGGGTGATTGCTTGGGAAACACCGATTACTACGCGCGAGCGCTCCAACAGCTCGTTGATTGAAAAAGCAGCTGTAAGCCTGTAGGCGATGAGGGGCATTTTTCGGTAGTAGGCAAAACAAGGCAGGCTCGCAGGGCGAAGTGTGAGAATCTATTCATAGATGAGCGGATCAGAGTAAAGACAGCAAAGCATAACGGATTGGCAGACTCAAGCGTAGTAATCGGTGCTACCCAAGCAGGAAAGTTAGTAGGAAAATAGATGTCGTCCTGAGTGGAATGAAACTGTTTGTCGCCCTGAGCGGCGCCACGAAGTAGCGCCGACGAAGGGTCTAACGGGAGAGTTGTAGGCTGAGTTGGGCTGTCGCCCAGAAAGATTATGTGTTGGCAATCGTAACAGGCGTTTGTTGCCTATGAAAGCCGTAGGATAGGATGGAAAGGGTGATGTAAGTGGCGATGACAATGTACTTTTGTCACCCCGGGCTTGATCCGGGGTCTATCAGGAGAGTGGCAGGATGAAAGCGGTTGTTGTCTATGATAGCCGTAGGATAGGATGGAAAAGGTGATGTAAGTGGCGATGACAATGACGCAGAAGATACTGGCTCATGCGGCAGGATTCAGCACCGTCGAAGCCGGCTATCTGATACTGGTGCGACCTGATAGGGTGTTGGGAAACGACATAACGGCGCCAGTGGCAATCAACGAATTCAGAGAGATGGGCGCGACTCGCGTGTATGATCCCGCAAGGATTTCACTTGTGATGGATCACTTCGCGCCGAACAAAGACATCAAAGCAGCTGCACAATGCAAGCTGTGTCGCGACTTTGCCCACGAGATGGGAATCAGTGGCTTTTATGACGGCGGCGCCATGGGTATAGAGCATGTACTGCTCCCTGAGTTAGGTCTGGTGACAGCCGGTGACGTGGTTATCGGCGCCGACTCGCATACCTGCACCTATGGGGCGCTCGGAGCCTTTGCAACCGGAGTGGGATCAACGGACATGGCAGTTGCGATAAAGACTGGCAAAGCCTGGTTCAAGGTGCCTGAAGCCATCCGCATTGTCCTGACCGGCAAGCTCAACGCCTGGGTAAGCGGCAAGGACCTCATCCTGTCTATCATTGGCAGTATCGGGGTAGATGGGGCGCTGTATCAATCGATGGAGTTTTGCGGCCCTGGCGTTGCGACTCTGAGCATGAGCGACCGCTTGTGCATCTGTAATATGGCGATTGAGGCTGGAGCAAAAAACGGCATCTTTCCGGTGGATGAGCGTACGATTGCCTTCCTTGAAGAGGTGGGCGCACAGGTACCTGTTGTCTTTACTGCCGATGAGGATGCAGAGTATGTATCTACAATTGAGATCGATTTGGGCGCCATCACCCCGACAGTCGCTTTTCCGCATTTACCGGAGAATGCGCGTACGTTTGAGGGAGGTTTGCCTGCTAGCTACAGTCTACAAGGAAGCAGCAGCGCGCAGGATCCTATCGGCTTTATTCCTATTGACCAGGTTGTCATAGGTTCCTGTACCAATGGGCGCCTGGAGGATCTACAGATTGCAGCCGAGATCCTGCGTGGACGTAAAATCGCTCCAAACCTGCGCGTTATCATCATCCCCGGTACGCAGAAGGTTTATCTCGATGCAATGGCGCAGGGCTTGCTTCGTGTGTTTGTAGAAGCCGGCGCGCTCGTCTCCACACCTACTTGTGGGCCTTGTCTCGGCGGTCATATGGGCATACTGGCTGCAGGCGAGCGCGCCGTTGCGACCACCAACCGCAACTTCGTAGGACGCATGGGGCATACAGAGTCGGAAGTCTACCTCGCAAGCCCTGCCGTTGCGGCGGCAAGCGCGGTTTGCGGCTGTATCACCGACCCCCGCACACTGATGTAAAGTTATGAACGGAGCAAGTAACATGGGAAAAACGATAGCTCGGGCGCGGGTCTTCAAATACGGTGACAATGTCGATACCGACGTCATCATTCCGGCGCGCTATCTCAATACGACCGACAAAAACGAACTGGCGCGCCATTGCATGGAGGACCTCGACGCGAGTTTTGCCTCACGCGTCCATCCAGGCAGCATCATTGTGGCAGGCAGGAACTTTGGCTGTGGGTCATCGCGCGAGCATGCGCCCATAGCTTTGCAGGCAAGCGGTGTCGTGCTCATCGTGGCTGAGAGCTTCGCGCGTATCTTCTATCGCAATGCGCTCAATACCGGCCTGGCGATCATCGAATGTGCGCCAGCTGTCCATGAGGCACAGGATGACGATGAGCTCTCTGCTGATCTTACGGCGGGCGTCCTAGTCAACCACACGAAGGGCACGCGGCATGCGGTGATGGTCTATCCGCCGTTCATCCAGCAGATTATCAAAGCAGGCGGCCTGGTGGCGCTCGCAAAAACCGGCGGCTTGGATTGAATTGTCGCCCTGAGCAAGCGCACGCAAGGGTGCGCTGCCGAAGGGTCCACTGGGAGATTTGTAGGATTGGTTGAGTTGTCGCCCAGAAAGCCTATGTATTGGCAATCGCAGTCGTGTGTGCGTAAGTTGCCTGAAGGCTTGAGTATGATGAAAGAAGATAGGAGTTTTGACATGGAATACCGCATTGCGCTACTCAAAGGCGACGGCATCGGGCCGGAAGTCATCGACAGCGCTCGCCGCATCCTTGAGGCAGTAGGGGAGAAATACGACCGTCATTTCCAGTTTTCTGAGTATCTGGTTGGAGGGGCTGCCTATGTGGCAACAGGTGCCCCCTTGCCACAGGAAACCCTCAATGGCTGCCTGGCTTCAGACAGCGTATTGCTCGGAGCAGTGGGCGGCCCGCAATGGGACAATCTTCCTGTCCATCTCCGTCCAGAGCAGGCCTTATTCGCTCTGCGCTCCGGGCTCGGCCTTTACTCGAATGTGCGCCCGGTACGTATGTACCGTGCGCTTAAAGGTGCAAGCCCTCTGCATCCGGACATCGTTGCAGCTGGTTTTAACATCATCATCGTCCGCGAGTTAACCGGTGGTATCTACTTTGGAGAGCGGGGGCGGCGCACAAGTCACCTGTACGATAGCGAGGAAGCCTTCGATACCGAGTGTTACAGTGTTGCTGAGATTGAGCGCATCGGACGGGTGGCGTTCGAGATGGCGCTTGGGCGATCAAAGCGGCTCACAAGCATTGACAAGGCAAACGTCCTTGAAAGCTCACGGCTCTGGCGTGAGGTCATGCACCATCTAAGTGCGGAATACCCGCAGGTTGAGTTGGCAGACATGCTCGTTGACAATGCCGCCATGCAGCTTATCCGCAAGCCCGCACAGTTCGACGTCATCGTCACCTCCAACATGTTCGGCGACATCCTCTCCGATGAAGCCTCGCAGCTCACCGGTTCGATTGGCCTTCTGCCCTCATCCTCCCTTGGAAACACCACACGCGGGCTGTATGAGCCTATCCATGGCTCTGCTCCCGATATCGCGGGTCTTGGCATTGCGAACCCGATTGCAACAATCCTTTCAGCCGCCCTGATGCTTCGTCATTCTTTTGGGTTGCTTGCTGCAGCAAACAGCATCGAAGCCGCAGTCGAAGCCGCACTTGACGCAGGCTGCCGCACCCGCGATCTTTTGATGGGCAGTCAGGCGCCAACCCTAAGCACCACTGAAATGACCGAGGAAATCCTAAAACGACTCTGAGATATATGGTCTCGACATACGTCTCTGCGCTTATTCTTGGCGGCTTTTTACTGTCGCCCTTTGACTGTGTTCGCTGTGTTCATTGCACTCAGGGCGACAGGGTAAAACTCAGGTGTAGAACAGGATATGGTTATAGGTTGGGACGGGCCAGTATTCGTGTCCGACGAGGATCTCCATCTCATCGACTGCTGTGCGCACGGCGTCCATGGCAGGTAGCACCTCGTTGCGATATGCGCAGGCGTTAGCGAGCGAATCCTCGATAGAGCTTGCGTGCTCAAGCGCGTCTTCCAGTGTCTCGACACATGCCGAGATGGTATTCATACCAGCAGAAAGCTGCTCAAGCAGCTTTTCTTCGGCGGCGGTATTAAGCGTGGCGGAGACTTCCTTCTTTGAAGCGATCGAGTTGGCTATCACCGTCGAATACTCTGCAATAGCAGGGACAAAGCGCGCGCGTGTCATGCGGGCGGTCACCAGGCCTTCGATATTCACTTTCTTGGAGTAGTTCTCGAGTTTGACCTCGTAGCGGCTCTCGATCTCGACTCTGCTCAGCACCCCAAAGCGCTCGAACAACTCGATGCTCTTTGGCTCGATGATCTGCGGCAGGGCTTCCGGCGTGCTTTTGAGGTTGAGCAGGCTGCGCTTCTCGGCCTCGATGGGCCATTCCTTCGAGAGGTTATCACCATTGAAGATGATGCGTTGATGGTCGGTCAAGGTCTGACGCATATAGGCTTTCGCATCCTGGGCAAAGTTGGTCGAGCCTTTGAGGGCGTCGGCAAAATCCGCTAAAGCCTTTGCGACAATGGTATTGATGACCGTGTTGGCGTCGGAGAGGTTTGCCTGCGCGCCGGGCATGCGGAACTCGAACTTGTTGCCTGTGAAGGCAAAAGGCGAGGTGCGGTTGCGGTCGGTATTGTCCTTGATGAAGGTGGGCAGGGTGGGCACGCCCAGGTTCATGATGCGCTCGTTGCCCGAGCTGTAATGCTCCGAATTGATAATGGCGCGCACCACGGCTTCGAGTTCGTCACCCAAATAGATGGAGATTATAGCCGGCGGCGCCTCGCATGCGCCGAGCCTGTGGTCGTTGCTATCGCTTGCAACGCTCATGCGCAAGAGCCCCTGGTATTCGTCGACAGCCTTGATGACGGCTGTGAGGAATACAAGGAACTGGAGGTTGTCAAACGGCGTGCTGCCCGGGTCGAGCAGGTTTACTCCGTCAGCATTGATGCTCCAATTGTTGTGTTTGCCATTGCCATTGACGCCAATGAACGGTTTTTCATGCTGCAGGCACACGAGCCCATGACGCGAAGCCAGCTTGCGCATGAGCTCCATGGTGATGAGGTTCGCGTCGATGGCAATGTTCGTTGTCTCATAGATGGGGGCAAGCTCGTGCTGCGACGGCGCGACCTCGTTGTGCTTAGTTTTCGCAGGGATACCGAGCTTCCACAACTCACCGTCGAGCTCTTCCATGAAACGGTTGACGGTGGGCCGGATAGCGCCAAAGTAATGCTCCTCCAACTCCTGGCCTTTGCACGGCGCGGTACCAAACAGCGTACGTCCGGTGAGGATAAGATCGAGGCGCTCGGAATAGTCCTCCTCCTTGATAAGGAAGTATTCCTGCTCGGCGCCTACGGTTGTCGATGTCTTGGCCGGGGTTTTGCCAAACAGGGCAAGCACACGTTTTGCCTCGCGGTCGATCGCATCCATCGAGCGCAGCAGCGGGGTCTTTTTATCGAGCGCCTCTCCGCCGTAGCTCACGAATGCGGTGGGGATGCATAATACGTTGTCCTTGATGAAGGCGTAGCTCGTCGGATCCCAGGTGGTGTAACCGCGCGCCTCAAATGAGGCGCGCAAGCCTCCGGAAGGAAAACTCGACGCGTCAGGCTCGCCTTTGATAAGCTCGCGCCCAGAAAAACTCATGAGCGCTCGACCATCGGCTTGTGGAGTGATGAAGCTGTCATGCTTTTCTGAGGTGATGCCGGTTAATGGCTGGAACCAGTGGGTGTAATGCGTCGCGCCAAGTTCGATCGCCCACTCCTTCATGGCGTGGGCAACGGCGTTGGCGACGTCTAAGTCAAGCGGCTTACCGACTTTGATCGTCTGCGAAAGCGTCTTGTATATCATTTTGGGCAGTCGCTCCTGCATGACATGGTCGTTAAAGACCAAGCTACCATATAGCTCATTGATATGGGCCATGTGTTCTCCTTCAAAGGCTCTGCTACTGGAAAATATGGTACTACATTCTGGAGGAGATTATGAGCTAAACTGTGATATGGACGGGTTGTGGAGCAGTTATATACCAGGAGGGCAGCATTGTGAGAAACGCTGAAGACAAGACCATCGCTGTCATCGATGGCAACTCGCTGTTGCATCGCGCCTTCCATGCGGTGCCCCAGAACATGTCCGCACCCGACGGGCGGCATACCAACGCCTGCTTCGGCTTTCTGTCCATGCTGCTCAAGCTCGTTGAGGAATTTACCCCAACAGGCGTCATTTGCGCATTCGACGCCGGCGTCCCAGCGTTTCGGTTCGAGGCGATTGAGAAGTATAAGGCTCAACGTCCGCCGACGCCAACTGATCTCAAGGAGCAGTTCCCCATCATCAAGGAGCTGCTCGTTGCCCTGGGTATCCCGGTAATCAGCGCTCAAGGTTGGGAAGGGGATGACATTCTCGGTACCATCGCTACGCGTGCCGAGGCACAAGGTAACATCCGCACGCTTTTGGTGACCGGTGATAAGGATGCGCTTCAGCTTGCGACAGAGCGCACGCAGATCATCACAACCAAGATCGGTATGAGCGAAGTGGTGGTCTATGACCCTGCGGCTGTGGTTAAACGTTTTGGCGTTAAGCCTGCGCTCGTGCCGGACTACCTGGGGCTTATGGGCGATGCTTCCGATAACATTCCTGGCGTGCCGGGAGTCGGGCCCAAGAAGGCGACGGCGCTGCTTCAGGAATACGGGACGATGGACGCGGTGCTTGAGCGCGCTGGCGAGATAACGGGCAAACTCGGTGAGAACCTGCGCGATAACAGGGAACAAGCGCTTGCCTCGCGCCGGGTGGCAACTATCGTGCGTGATGTGGATATCGACCTCGATTTTGATTCCGTGAGTTTTCCCAATTTTGATACCGCAGAGGTGAGGCGCGTATTCGGTCAGTATTCCCTCAACACGCACTTGCGAAAGATACTAAAACTTGCTGAGGAGGGCGTTCAGGCAAAGACGCATGCGACAGCTGCGCCGGAGGTACGAGTGCAGGCTGCTGTGCCGGGGGCACGAGTGCAAACAAGGAGTACGAGCGCAGAATCGGCAGAATCTCCTCCCATGCTCATTACATCTATTGATCAAAAGCTTCTTACCGGTAAAGAGGCGCAAACGGCGCTGGAGGCATACCTCAACAAAGATACACAAGGAAGCCCGCCGCTCGTCCTGCTACATTTCGAAGAAACCATTGCCGCCTCTCTCTTCGAGCAGAGTAAACGTCGCCTATATATTGCCATACAAAATAGCACATTATGTTTCGAGGACGACGCTTTGCTGCCTGCGCTTGCCTTGTGCTTTAAACGTGCCCAGGTTGTCGCCTTCTCTATCAAAGCGTTGCTCCAGGAGCTTGTCCCGTGCGATAGCTCTTTGCCAGCGCTCCTTGAAATAACACAGGTCATCCCCGCCAGATTGTTTGACCTGTCGGTCGTTGCATACCTTCTTGATTCCGCGAAATCGTATCCGACGATCAAGGAGATGGCTGCTGGATGGCTTTGCGGGTTCGAGATAAAACCAGAAAACGAACAGGGCCAGAAAACCTCTCTTCAAGAAAACCCAAGCCAAAAGGAACGAGAACCACATGATCCAGGCGATCTGTCCGTCGAACATGATTCTGGCGTTGCATCCCTGACGTTGGCTCATGCTTTATATCGGCTTTTCGAAGAGAAGCTCAGGTTGGATAAGGATCTGGCGAGCTGTTATCACACGATCGAAAGCCCCCTCATACCTGTTCTTGTGGCGATGGAGCGCACAGGTGTTACCGTGGATTCTGAGGTGCTTAAGGGGCTGAGCGCCCAGTTTGCCGAAAAAATCGATGCGCAGCGCACAGAAGCCTATGAGCTGGCGGGAGAGGAGTTCAACCTCGATTCGCCCAAACAGCTTGGCGTCATCCTCTTTGAGAAGCTCAAGTTGCCTCCTTTAAAAAAGAAGCAGACAGGTTATTCCACCGACGCGTCGGTTTTGCAGGAGCTGAAAACGCTGAATCCGCTTCCTGCACTCATGCTTGAATATCGGGAGCTTGCCAAACTCAAGTCGACCTATCTTGATGCGCTTCCGGCGCTTATCCTTAAGGACAAACGTCTCCATACCTCATTTAACCAGACGGTCACAGCGACCGGGCGCCTGTCATCCTCTGACCCCAACCTGCAAAACATCCCTGTGCGCACCGACCTCGGACGGCAGATACGCACGGCATTCATCGCCAATGCATCAGCTTTTAAGGAGCAGAAAGCCGTCTTTCTTTCGGCGGACTACTCGCAGATAGAACTCCGCTTGCTTGCCCACCTCTCCGGTGACGAGCACCTCATCAACGCATTCATCACCGGGGAGGACTTTCATGCATCCACGGCTGCACGGGTCTTTGGCGTGCCGTCAGGTGAGGTCACGCCTAAGATGCGTAGTCGAGCTAAAGCCGTGAATTTTGGTATCGTCTACGGGCAGCAGGCATACGGGCTCTCGCAGTCGCTTGACATCCCCTTTGGAGAGGCTCAAGAGATGATCAAGCGTTATTTTGCCGCCTACCCGCAGGTAAAGGTATATCTCGACGAGACGGTAGCTGCGGCTTATGACCAGGGTTGGGCCAGCACCCTGTTTGGGCGCAAGCGGCATGTCCCAGAGCTGCGTGCAGGTAATGTCAATCAGCGCAACTTTGGCGAGCGTATTGCCATGAACCATCCTATGCAGGGCTCTGCGGC
>WQXX01000015.1 GCA_009781535.1 Coriobacteriia bacterium
CGGCAGCCGCTATCTTCGTTTTTGCCGTCCTGTATGTCAGCGTCCTTGTTTTGCTGTCGACCACACTCCCGAATTGGTTTAACATATCTCCCTTGTTCACCCTCTCATTGCCAGGTATTGCCGGTATCGTCTTATCGATCGGCGTCGCTGCTGACTCTTCGATCCTGATTCTTGAACGCTTCAAGGAAGAGATCCGTATGGGACGCTCGGTGCGTGCCTCCTCTATTACGGGCGTCAAGCATGCAATCATCACCTCAATCGACGCCGACCTTGTCGCACTTGTTTCTGCACTTGCACTTTTCTTCATCGCGGTCGGTGCGGTTAAGGGTTTTGGACTCACGCTTGCCTTCGGCGTCATCTGCGATATCCTCACCATGTTATTGTTCAAGGCGCCGCTTATCCGCTTGTTGGCTCCCAAGGTCATCGCGCGACATCCTGGTTTCTGGGGCATAAAAGAAGACGAGGAACTCGCAATGGCTTCCGGCGAATTGGATCGGCTTTCTGCGTTGGAAACACAACGACATACCTCGACCGAGCAGAAACGGGGTGATTCTCGTGGTTAGACCTTTTAAGAAGGACATCAATTTCCTCACGCACCGCAAGGTCTTCTTCATCGTCTCGCTGGTGCTCATCGTCGTCTCATTGATTGCGCTACCTGTTCGCTACTTCATCTCAGGAAGCCCGCTGAACTTTGGTATCGAGTTTGTCGGCGGCAGTTCCATCACCTTTTCTGACACAGGCGATATCACCACTGAGCAGATGCGCACCGCATTTGAGCGTGCCGGCGTTGATGTGCCTATCGTGCAGACAACCATCGATGCGGGCACCGGTGCGCATGGGTTCATCGTCCGGATACCGACGACTGACGCTGCCGAGACCTATGATATTGTCGATGCCGTCGTTGCTACGCTGAATCTTGGCGACGCCCCAGAAGCCCCGATGATCATCACGGTGGGCCCAGGTTGGGGCGCTGAGGTCACACGTACCTCGCTTATCGCTTTTCTTGTTGCCATAGCCCTCATCATCATCTATATGGCTATTCGTTTCGAATACAAGATGAGCCTGTCAGCGGTTCTAACGCTCTTCCATGACCTCATTATTATTGTCGGTATCTATGCGGTCTTTGGACGCGAGATCACACCAAACGTAATTGCTGCTCTGCTGACCATCATGGGATACTCGCTGTATGACACCGTTGTCGTTTTCCACCGAATCAATGACAACGTCGCATCAACAAAGAACCACTCCTTTATGACGGTTGCAAACCACTCTATCAACCAGATACTCATACGTTCCATCAACACGACTCTGACTTCGCTTGTGCCGGTTCTTGCCATGTTGATATTTGGTGGAGCGACATTAAAGGACTTCGCGTTCGCTATGGCAATAGGCTTGGTTCTCGGGTCATATTCTTCGCTGGCACTTGCCGCTCCAATATATGCACTCTGGAAGCAGCGCGAGCCGAAGTATAAGAAGCTCTTCAAGAAGTATGGAGACGGCGTCGGAACGTTTACAGCTGCCGACAACCTGCAGGACTAGAAAAAGACTTCATAATACTTCTGTTCCCCTGCATGGTTTTACCATGTACAATGGATGCGTTACATTAACCTGAATACTTTGGATGGATGGCTTATCCCTTGAACAGTTCATGGACAACACCTGCGCTTAACGCTACCCATATTTCATGTCTGGAAAATGAGCTTGGAATAGGAACGCTGCTCGCAACAACACTCGTTGCGCGCGGATTTGAAACTCCCGATCAAGCAAGAGCTTTCCTGGATGCAAGTTTTGAAGACGATTGGGGCGAGGCGGATGGGCTTTCTGGTATCAGCGCTGCTGCTGATCGGATCGAACAGGCCATTCGTTTAAAAAAGCGTATCCTGATCTTTGGAGACTATGACGTCGATGGGCTCACTTCAACCGCCTTGCTTTCAAAAGCCTTAGGCGAATTCGGCGTGATGTCAGATACCCTCATACCAAATCGTCTCGACGAAGGTTATGGGCTTTCCAAAGCGTCTGTCAACCGCATCCTTTCTCATAACCCTGAGGTCGTGATTACCGTGGACTGCGGTATATCTGCCTATGAGGAGGTTTTGGAGCTTACGCGCAGCGGTATCGAGGTCATAGTCACCGACCACCACGAGCCCTCTACGGCTATTCCTTGCAACGTGCCAGTGTGTAATCCCAAACTGGATCCTGACGGCCCAGGAACAACACTAGCAGGCGTAGGCGTAGTTCTAAAGCTTGTCGAGATACTCTCGAGGCGTTTTAATCGTGCAGAGCTTTGGCGTTCCTTTACCGATTATGCAGCCCTGGGCACTCTTGCCGATCTTATGCCATTACTGGGTGAAAACCGTGCGCTGGTACGAGACGGTTTTACCCGTATGAAAGAAATGCTACGGCCTGGCTTAGCTGCACTCCATGCGGCCTGCCGCCTGCCCTACAATTCTCTTACAACAACCGACCTCGTTTACTCCTTTATCCCACGCCTAAACGCGGCAGGCCGCATGGGAGATGCACAGCTTTCCCTTGACTTGTTACTCAGCGATGACGTCCCGACTTCTTTCGATCTTGCTGAACAGCTTGACGCACTGAACACCGAACGTCGCGCCATTGAACGTGGCCTTTACGAGCTCGCAGACAGGCAGGCATCCCAATATCCAAAGGACGCACGTGTATTGATCCTTGCTGATATCGAATGGCATGAGGGCGTCAAAGGCATTGTCGCTTCCCGAATCGCTCATTCTTATGGTGTGCCCACCATCATCTTTTCGATAGAAGACGACGTCGCTCGCGGGAGCGGACGTTCCGTGGGTTTGATTAACCTTTTTGATGCGGTAGAGCAATGTGCCGACGTTTTGATACGTTTTGGTGGTCATGGCTCGGCAGTAGGTGTGACTATTGCCGCCGACGCCCTTCCAGTTTTTCAAAGCAGGCTCGAGGAGATCATTTCACAGGAACCTCAGGAGCGCTTCCGTCCTCCGCTTCTCGTCGACGCACGTTGTAAGCTCAGCTCCATCACAGTTGGGCAGGTTCAGGAACTGGATATGCTCGAACCGTACGGACAAGCAAATCCCGAGCCGCTCTACATTGTCGAAAACGTCTTTATAACCCGCGCACGAACTGTCGGCGCTGATAGTAAGCACCTTTCCTTTATGGCAAGCGATGGTCATACAGAAATGGGCTCGATCTGGTTCAATTGCCCTGACGCCGACTACTTCCTCAATGTCAGACATGTCGTCGATATAGTCTTTACACCAAAGATCGAGGTCTGGAACGCAAAAGCCTCGATAAAGCTGCATGTCAAGGCAGTTTTCGAGAAAAGCAATACCGATACCTGCGATGACATTCTTGTAAAAGCGCCTGTTGCAGAGCCAATCGGATCTGCACAGAAAGACGCCTCTATACGGTCTTGCCAGGATCGCCACGTTTTCGCGGACGCCTTTATCGCTACCGCTGTTGATGCTACCGCCCAACTCCATACCGCACAGCGCCTTGCTTTGGATGCATTGGCTGATGGCAAGAATACGCTTGTGGTCATGGCAACAGGCAGAGGTAAATCGCTTATCTTCCAGATCCATACCGCCAACCTTGCGCTTGCGGCCAAGCAGGCGAGCATCCTTGTCTTTCCCTTACGTGCGCTTATCAACGACCAGGCTCTCCACCTAACTTCCCTGTTATCGGCTTTTGGTCTAAAGGCTATCCGGCTTACTGGCGAAGTCAGAGGGAACGAGCGCAACGCCGCATATGAGGCCTTTGTGTCCGGCCAGGCTGATATCGTGCTAACAACGCCTGAGTTCCTCGAACTGCATGCGCATGAGCTGGCATCCTTGCGGCCAGTCGGTTTTATCGTCATTGACGAGGCGCATCATATCGCGACGTCATCCTCCCAATATCGTAGTCCCTATACCAGGCTAAACAACATTCTTCTAAACTTCCCACAGGCTAAGGTACTGGCGCTTTCGGCAACCGCTGACGCAGCGGTTGCCGACATGATCTGCAAAGACCTGAGAATCGATACGGTTATTACCGATCCAACGGAGCGCCCCAACCTGAGTCTTGTCGATTATCGCAACATCAAAGCGAGAGAACAGGCCCTCGCTTCGATTATCGCCTCTGGTGAGAAATCCCTGGTTTATGCGCGCACCCGCGTCGAAGCCCTCCAGCTCACGCGCGCTTTGCGAAAGCTTGTCCCGATGGCAGCGCCACGTATCGTCTTTTATCACGCCGGACTTAACGAGACAGACCGACTTGCTATCGAACACGCCTTTAGAAAAGGCGACGTCACCTGCATTATCTGCACGTCTGCATTTGGAGAGGGCGTCAATATTCCCGATATCCGCCATGTCATCTTATACCATCTACCCTTCAGCCTCATCGATTTCAATCAGTTCGCAGGGAGGGGAGGGCGCGATGGCGCACCGACACAGATTATCCTTGCCTTTAACATGGACGATGCACTACAGAATGGTCGAATCCTTAACTCTAAAGCGCCATCGCGCGATGACCTTGCGATTGTATGGCGCTCGTTAAAGGAAATAGGTTATGATAGTTTCGAGATACCTGAAAGCGTCAGCGGGGAGTCCGATGAAACGTGTCCGTTCCTGAGTTCTCTTCATCAGCGATGCACAAGCGCGAAGGTTCCGTTTTACCTTGACATACAGGGTTTGCTGACAGCATTAAAGATTTTTGAGGATATTGGCCTTCTGCGACTGGAACTGCACGACGGAGGCGTGCGCTACTTTATCATCGAACCAAACGAAAAGGCCGATCTGAGCAAAAGCCCCCTGTATCTCGAAGGCGTCACTGAACAAGCAGCTTTTGAAACTTTCCGTAGTTGGGTAATGGATGCAAGCCCTCAAGATATACTCAGCATGATCAATCGCCCACTGACGCCGGAAAACAACACATGTAACGATCTGATGAAAGACATTTGATGAGTGAGAACCGCGCACATAACGAACAGGAACCATCTACTGAGCTTGGTATGAACCCTGCGTTTAATCCGGCTTATTCTTCGGATGCTGACCGTCCGGAAATCCTTGCGCGTATTCTCATCCAGGCACATACCTATATGGGCGAAACAGAAATAGAGCTGCTCGAGAAAGCGTATCTTTTTGCTGCATCTGCCCATGAAGGACAGATGCGCAAGACAGGGGAGCCATTCATCAACCACCCACTTCAGGTTGCTCTCATACTTATTGAATTGCGAATGGACGTCGATACGGTAGTTGCAGCGCTGCTCCACGACACCGTTGAGGATTCCGCGCGGACCATCGAAGAGATTGGAACTGCGTTTTCTAAAGACGTTATGAATCTTGTTGATGGGGTGACAAAGATAACCCGCATCGAGATCGAATCCCTCACCGAACAGCAGGCTAACAACATGCGCAAGATGCTACTTGCCATGTCGCGCGATATCCGCGTTATTGTTATCAAGCTTGCCGACCGTCTCCATAATATGCGCACTCTTCAAGCCTTGCGCGAGGATCGACGGCTTTTCAAAGCGCGCGAGACAATGGAGATCTATGCTCCTCTCGCAAACCGTCTCGGGATCAACTCCATTAAATGGGAGCTCGAGGACCTCTCTTTCTATTACACCGATCCGGTACGTTTCAGCCAGATACAGCGCATGGTTGCAGAATCCCGTAGCGCTCGCGAGGCATATCTTGAGCGAACCATCATCGAGCTGACAGGTGAACTTGACAAACTTAAGATTCAAGCAAAGATAACCGGTCGCCCCAAACATCTGTATTCCATCTATCAGAAGATGGCTGAACGAGGCAAGGACTTCTCGGAAATCTACGACCTTATTGCGCTTAGAATCATCGTAGATACCGTAGGGGAGTGCTACTCCTGTCTTGGCGCAGTCCACACCATATGGCGCCCGATGCCTTTGCGTTTTAAAGACTATATTGCCATGCCTAAGTTCAATATGTACCAGTCGCTTCATACCACGGTCATCGGGCCAGCGACGCGACCTTTGGAGATACAGATCCGTACCAAAGAAATGCACCATACCAGCGAATATGGTGTTGCCGCTCATTGGCGGTACAAGGGCGGCAAGGACGACCATTTTGATGCGGTTTTTGATGAGCAGCTGGTTTGGCTCAGACAGATGCTTGACTGGGCTGACGATACAGGGGATCCCAGGGAATTCCTTGAAGCCTTCAAGACCGATCTCAATTACAGCGAGGTCTTCTGTTTTACGCCAAAAGGTGAGGTCATCAGCCTGAGAGTTGGGTCTTCCCCCATAGATTTTGCTTACGCTATCCATACTGAGGTCGGGAACCACTGTGTTGGCGCCAAGGTCAATAGTAGTATCGTGCCTTTGAGTTACGAGCTCCAGATGGGGGATCGCGTCGAGATCCTTACCCAGAAAAGCTCCGGCCCTTCACGTGACTGGCTCGCTATCGTCAAGACTCCATCGGCACGACAAAAGATTCGGAGCTATCTATCTAAGGTCACCCGTAGCGACGACATCCTCAACGGACGCGAGATACTCACTCGTGAGGTGCGGAAAAATGATCTGGGCATCTCTTCGACACGCTCTGTACGAGCCTTGAAGGATATCTGTGACGAGCTTGGCATCAATGCCGTAGACGACCTGTTTGCACAGATCGGCGCCGGCAAGCTTTCGCCCAAGCAAATCGCGAACCGTATGCTTCGCATCCTGGTACGACAAGATGTGCCTGATCCAACCAATGCCGAAAAGCTTGCCGGCTTGGCACGGCTTGACGCAAAAGCCTTCGAACCGGTACACCCAAAGCGCCCCCAACAGAAGTCGAGCTCATCAGGCGTGGTAGTCAAAGGACTTGATAGCGTCCTCATCCGGCTCTCGCATTGCTGCAACCCTGTACCTGGCGATGAGATTATCGGCTACGTAACACGAGGGCGTGGGGTTACCGTCCACAGAAAGAACTGC
Source organism: Coriobacteriia bacterium (assembly GCA_009781535.1). Classification (GTDB taxonomy): domain Bacteria; phylum Actinomycetota; class Coriobacteriia; order Coriobacteriales; family UBA8131; genus WRHU01. The sequence continues at coordinate 6,926 of WQXX01000015.1, forward strand.
CCAAACGCCTCGAGCTTGCTCTCAACCCCCGAACGCATCATCGATGTTCATTGGGCGCAAGAAAAGATTGCCGCACGCGTGTATAATGTCGAGGTTTTCATCGAGGCTATAGATCGGCTCCGCTTGCTGCAAGACGTTATCACGGCACTTGCCAACAGCGGCGTCAACGTGCTAGGCGCCAACACCACGAGCCATCGGGACGGTTTTGCCGATATGCGCTTTTTGTTCGAAGTCAGCGAGATCTCCCATATAGATCGTGTTCTTGCTGACCTTCGCTCAGTCGATGGAGTCGTCGACGCACGTCGTATGCTTCCTGGTGAGATAATCCGTAAGCGTAGAGAACCATAAAGCTGGCAGAAAAGAAAGTGAGGCATATATGCATGTTGAGACAGTTCTCATAACGATTGGGCCGTTCTTTACGATGAACTGCTATCTTGCAAGCGCCTCGGAAAAAGCTGATTCCGTTGTCATCATCGACCCCGGAGGGGGCGCCAAACACATACTCAATGCAGTAGGCGACCGAAAGGTCGACGCTATAATACTGACGCATCGCCACCATGACCACATCTCTGCCCTGGGGGACTTAAGAAAACTCTGGGAGAACGGCGTTTCTATCTACGTTCATGAACTAGATAGAAACGCTACCATTGCCTATCTGCGTGAGCACAAAGGAGCTCGGCTTGCCAATGACATCGATTCTTGTCTCCTTACGCTGAAAGACGGCGACGTGCTGACTTTTGATACTATGAATTTTACTATCATGCATACTCCAGGACATACAATCGGCAGTATGTGCCTGTACGTTGCGGATGAAGACGTGCTGTTTTCTGGCGATACGCTGTTTAAAGGTACCACTGGTCGCACTGATTTTCCAACAGGTAGCCCAAAACAGATGCGTGAAAGCCTTCAATACCTTTCTCATCTTCCTGACAAGACCGTTGTCCTGCCTGGCCATGAATCATCGACAACCATTGCGCATGAACGCCACTGGGCGTTGATCGAGTATTAACCATGTCAATTATAGCTACCTACCTAAGGGATATGAGATGTATATCGCAATAGTCCAATCCAATCCGACCACCGGCGCTCTGAGAAGTAATGCTGAAAAGGCGCTTGCCGTCATAAACGAGCTTGCCGCCCTCCCGTATCCTCCCGATCTCGTGGTCTTTCCTGCGTACGCCTTGACAGGTGCAAATCTTAAGGGGCTCATATATCACGATGCATTTGCAGCTGAGTGTATGGATGTTGCCAAGGATTTCATCGTACGCGCGCAACTCCCTACGCTCATCGGAACCATGATTCCTCGTCCGCTTGAAGATCGTTTCTCGTTCATCTGCGAACCTGAGGTCTTGTTTTGCAGTAATGGAAAAGGAGGAGCTTTAGGTTTTGTCGACGTCGACAACTCATGGTCTTCTGATCGTTATGCCTCTAGTATCGATATCGATCTGGATGGCAACGTGCTCACCGTGATCCTTGACGATTATCCTGAGCCTGATGATGATTTCTCACACTCCGAGATCGTCATAATGATGCTCGCAAAGGAATATGAAGGCACCAGCTCTCTATTTACTTCATCAACCCAGATCAACTATCTGCGCAGCCTTGCGAACCAGAACCATACCTGGTTGCTTGTCGCTAACCTTGTAGGTTCTGAAGACGAGCTTGTCTATGACGGTGCAAGCATCGTGTTAGATGCATACGGCAGTGTCAAGGATTCAGCGGAGCCGTTTGCTGAGGATACCATGACGGTGAATTTTGACCTGAGCGCCTCCCGTCAGACTTCCCGAAGGTCCGCAAAGACCACACAGCAGGATTCTAAGACAATCAAACCCTTGCTCCCCTATGAAGCCGACTGGTACGCCCTCATCCTTTCCATCCGAGATTATGTTGTTAAGAACGGCTTTTCCGATGTTGTGCTTGGTCTGTCCGGCGGCATCGATTCTGCGCTCGTGGCAGCCCTTGCAGCCGAAGCCCTCGGTTCTGAGCATGTACATGGCGTATTAATACCAGGCCCCTTTACCTCAGATGATAGTAACAGTGATGCAATATCCTTAGCACACAACCTTCGAATACCAACTTTGACGTTTTCTATCACCGAATTATTCAGCATCTTCAAAGAAAGCTTTGCCCAGGCTTTTAATAATGAAGGCACTCCTATTGCTCAAGAAAACCTGCAAGCGCGCTTGCGAATGATGCTCCTCATGTACCTTGCAAACAGCAACGGTTGGCTCTTGCTCAATACGAGCAATAAATCAGAGATAGCAGTTGGATACTTTACGCTTTATGGTGATGCAGCTGGGTCATTTGCTCCGATTGGCAGCCTCTATAAGACCGATATCTACGGCCTTGTAGATTGGCGCAACAACCAACAAGCAGTGATTCCGCAGTCCATCGTAATCAAGGATCCAAGCGCCGAGTTACAAGAGGGCCAGCGGGACTCGGACAGCCTGCCATCCTACGAGGTCTTGGATCGCATCCTGCGCTTGCATATAGAGGACGACTTTGGTATCGATCAGATCTTGGAGACTGCTCGCCAGGAACCCACTCAACCGCAACTTGATACCGAACTTGTGCGTTCAGTTCTCGAGATGGTCAGGAAAGCGGAGCACAAACGTCGCCAGACGCCTCTTTCGCCCTTGCTTGGCACCGTTGACCTTTGCGAAGAACGAAACTGGCCAATTACCTGTGGTTATAGCGATCATGATCGACATCTTACACCCTATTCAGATATCTTCGACTATTTGAGTGGCCTTTATGCTGCAGAAGACCCCTCAGGTTTTAGTATTCACGAGAACTGATATGATGCCACCGATAACCCGCAAACAATCAATTGGCGCCGTTATGCTACTTGTGCTGACGGCTTTTATCTGGGGTATGTGCTTTGTTGCTCAGCGCTCAAGCATGGAGTATATCGGTCCTTTCCTTTTTAACGGCTTGCGGGTTGTTCTCGGCGCCGCGACATTAGCTGTCGTGCTTGGTTTTTATTATGTCGCAAAGCGTCTCCGTAAAACCAGCAGCAGGGCAGGATTGGCGCCCGAATCATCAGCTGGATTGGCGCCCGAATCTCCAGCTGGATTGGCGCCCGTATCTTCAGCTGGATTGGCGCCCGAATCTTCAGCTGAATCTCCTGTCATCCTGACTGGCGAGGATAGGCAGACCGTTCTCTCCAAGTTCCGCTCAAACCCACAATTCCGCGTCATCTTAACGGGAGGCATTGTCACAGGTTGCGCTCTATTTATCGCTAGCAACCTACAGCAGATTGCAATGGTTTCTACCACGGCTTCAAAGGCCGCTTTTATCACGACTTTGTATATTGTGTTGGTGCCTATCATCGGAATAGTATTCAGGCAGCGCACTCGTTGGAACACCTGGGTCAGTGTGGCGATTGCCGTCGCTGGCCTCTATCTCTTATGTATTTCTGAATCCTTCGAGATTGCAACTGGTGATCTGCTCCTGTTGACTTGCGCTATCTTCTGGTCGCTCCATATCCTGTTTACTGGCCGTTATGTCCAAAAACTCGGACAGCTTGAGGTTATCCAACTCTGCATAATCCAGTTCCTTACAACGGGGATTCTTTCACTTCTTTGCGCGCCTCTTTTCGACAGCTTCTTTGTCTCGGTTCCTCTGACATTAGAGACCATCTATAAGGTGCTTCCTGAGATATGTTATGCAGGCATACTCTCGTCAGGCGTCGCGTTTACCCTGCAGGCTATTGGCCAGAAATATGCTCCTCCTTCACCTGCGGCGGTTATTATGAGCCTTGAATCAGCTTTCGGCCTTCTTGGGGGAGTGGTATTACTCAATGAAGTCATGGCGGGTCGAGAAATCATCGGGTGCATACTGATGTTCATTGCGGTGATTCTTGCGCAGCTTACGTTTGGAAAGCGGAAGCGTATCACTGAGAAAAAGGAATGATTACATCTAAAACGCATGCACGTTTATGGTTATAATGAACTCATCACTATCCATAGGGATTCTTTTGTCCAGACCAGTTTTGTGCAGATTTTAGGAGGTTTATATGCTCAAGTTGACCCCAAATCAAGTCAAGGTACCAGTTGATGTACTACCAGAGGCACGTGAGATCTATATCGATAATTATCTTGCGGCAACCCGTGGCACAGGTCGGCTCATGCTCTTTGCGTGCGACCAGAAGGTCGAACACCTCAACGATGACTTCTACGGCGAGGGCATCCATGCGGATGATAACGAACCAGAACATTTGTTCCGTATAGGTTCGCAAGGCGTTGTAGGCGTTCTCGCCGGACAAAGAGGCCTCATCGCCCGATATGCTGCAGATTATCCAGAGATCAATTATCTGGTCAAGATGAATTCAAAGACGCACCTTATCAAGACAGCGCAAGACGATCCATATTCTCCTTTGCTTTATTCGATTGATGCGGTATTAGCCATGCGCGATGCAGGCGTCAATATCGTTGCGCTCGGTTATACCATCTATCTTGGCTCGGAATATGAAGCGACGATGATGGCTGAGGCAGGGGAGCTTATCGCAGAAGCCCATGCCAACGGCTTGCTTGTCGTGCTGTGGATCTATCCTCGCGGTAAAGCTGTGGGAAACGAGAAGGACGCCAACCTTATCGCAGGAGCTGCTGGTGTTGCGTTGTGCCTTGGCGCTGACTTTGTAAAGGTTAATCCACCCAAACCCGCTGCCGGAGATACCGCTACCTCAGCTGAGCTTCTCAAACGTGCGAGTGCTGCCTCTGGACGCACCGGCCTGGTATGTGCCGGCGGATCGACCGTCGATGCGACGAAGTTCCTTTCGCAGCTGTATGACCAGATCCATATCGGTGGGGCTACAGGCAACGCGACTGGCCGCAATATCCATCAGCGTTCGCTTGATGAAGCTGTTCGCCTTACCAAAGCAATCAGCGCCATCACTTTGGGCGATTACGATGTTGCTGAGGCGCTTGACGTCTTTAACGGCCTTGAGGATTTTAAGCTGTAAGCAATACTATCAGTGAAGCACCGAATAATTGCATAAGGCTCGAGAATCGACTGTAGCGTATATGAATACGTGAAGGAGATTCGCAGAGTCTTAGGCTTTATTCAGTGCTTCACTGGAATTGGCTGGGGTGACGTGGGAAGAAGTCCGTACGCGGCGGCAACTCTTTGACCAGATGCCCCCCGACTGCCTTCTCGTCTTCAGGTATGAAGGCATCAAAACCTGTATATGCATGCTCCCATGAGAAGAACTCGCGTTCTGTGACATCCAGATCCAAGTACTCAAATACCATACGAGCGCCTGAAGGGGCAACTGGGTGCATCATAAGGCAGGCTGCCTTAAGCAGATAGAAGGAGTTGCCAAGCACGGTACGCCGCAAAGCTGGGTCATCTGCCGACAGCTTGCTGTTATCCGCCCAATACTTGTTCGCACGACGGATGAAGCCGTCAGCCAAGTGCATGATGTTATGAAACTCCTGAAGGTACATGATACGCTCGTATTCCAAAAGCGTTGCCTGTACGTCTTTGACGAGCTCCTCGTCTGGTTTTACAAGTGGCATGATGCCGCCGGTATCATTATGCGCTGAATAGAAGCAGGAGCGAGCGAGCCGATTGAGCACGTTCGTAAGCAGGCTTCCTTCTTTTTGCACTGGATCGCCATCTGTTGTTTGCGCTGCTGGATCAAGCGGCTTGGGCTGAAAGCTCACTGGACGTTGACCTAAGCCAAGCGCCAAGAAATGCGCCCGCAGTTGCTCTGACGTGTAATAGTCGAGCAGCTCATCGGCCATCGGCGGTCGGACAGCGCCGGAGGATGAGGCTTTTTTGCCAAGGAACTGTAAGTGGTAATTCGCGATGAGCTGCGATTGTTGTATTTGACCATGGGGAGGATCAAGCGGCGGGGCAGTATCGACATACTCCGAGATTATCGATAAAGGAGCATCTTCGCAGTCTTGCGCAGCATCACTTCCCGAAGTCGCAAGCGCACTCCACAACGCAGTCTGTGCCACTCCATAAAAGTATATATTGTCCTGACCAATGAACTGGTAGATACGTGCATCTGGATCGCACCAATAGTTC
>WQXX01000016.1 GCA_009781535.1 Coriobacteriia bacterium
GCAGGGTGCAGAGGTGACCCAAGAGGCGCAGGATAGGCAGGTGATTCAGGTCGGGCAGGTTGTAGAGGTACTCCAAGTGGCGGAGGATAGATAGATGATGCAGGCGGCGAAGCGTACGGGGATGGTTCAAATGATTCAGGAGCAACAGGCGCTTTCTGTGGCTGCGGCGCGCTGAAACCAGGCTCCTGATAAAACGGGGGAGTATGAGCAAAACCTCCCCACATGCTCTTCTTATGCAATTCGTCAGTCTTTTTGGCAAGGCTGTTAACGCGCACAAACAAGATAATCAAAAACACCACTTGTACCAGGGCAAGGAATATCAAGAATCCTTCCATGTAGAACACCACCTCTCGCTGTGTCGGTATCTACAGGAATTATAGACTAATGTAACCTACAATACAATAGTCTATTTTCAATGGTTTATTCAAGCTGGTTTATTCAATGCGATAGGCAAGGATATTCTAGTCTAAACCGTGCTTTTCTCTCAATTTGCGAAAGCTCTCAAGGATGCTGTCCCGCTCCGCATCCATGATCTGCTTGAAGAATCCCTCATATTCATAGGTCAGATCCTCGATAGGCTCAGTCGCGACCTTTTTAGCAAATGCGTTGAACATCTCGAAATTCTGCTGGTAAACGTGCATCGAATTCGATGTCTGCGCATACGTGCCAACCGGGATGCCGAGCTGGTTGGCGATGTGTTCCTGCAGGCAGATGAAGCCAAAGGCATTCATGAAGAATGCCTGGGCAAAATCGTTCGACCTGAACAGCACACACAGGTCAAGTTTGCCATCACGGACAAAGAATTGCATGCTCTGCAGGCAGGCAGGATTCGCCAGTTGGGTATCGCAGAGATTGTCGCGGATACCGATAACCGCACGGCGGGATGACATCTCTTTGTTGCGCTTCAGCTCGTTGATGGCAAACTCGATCTGGTCAATCGGTTTTACCATGCGATGATGGTAGGTGTAGTCTTCAAGCGCTTCGATCTTCCCATTCCGCTCAACTTCAACGTCGACGGCAAAGTCGAGTATGCCCTCAAGAATCTCCAGACGGTATTGTTCCAGTTCCCGCGGGCCACAGATGACGAGTTTGCTGATGCGCGGCTCCTGCAAAGGATGCTCGATGTGGAGCGTCATCCGACATTCAAGCTGACTGTATGATTCGAGGTTCTTCAGGTTCCAGTCCGAGCAATCTGCCAGCTGACCATCCGTAAACAAGGCCAGTATCCCTTTGTGGTACGCCTCGGGCAAGGTCTGCGCCTCTATGAAAACATCTTTCACGTATATCTCCTTTTATACTGTGTCCTTTGATATCTAGCATCGGCTATCAACGCTTCATAAACTTTCCGTGATATCGCTCAAACAGCCTTGCCAGATGTCATTCTCCCATTCTTTGGCAAGTTGCTCCAGCATCTCGTCAGTGAGTTCAACACCGGTGTTGGTCATTATGGAATCGGTCTTTTCGCTCATGGTTTTCTCCTTTTCATAGCATACATCAACATTCCAACACTTGAGCGCTTCGATACAATCCGATGATTTCATCGACGATATGCTGCTGGAACTCGGGCTGTTGAATGGTACGCTCCAATACTGGCGCAGGGAGGAATCTGCGCATCTGAAGCAAGAACTCTGCGCTTTTGGTGATATCGGGCAGAGCAGCAAGAAGCTCAGGCAACTTTGCATGGAAAACATCATGTGCATGATAGTCAGCCAGCTTCTTTGCGAGCAGGCTGTCTAATTGGCTTTTATCAAAACCCGGTTGTCGGGCAATCCAACGAAGATCCCAAATATCCCTGTACCTGATATTTGAAGCTGTGATAAAAGCCTTGAGCTTGTCTGCCGCAATCTCTTCAAGCGATTCGCAATAGACCAGTATGTCGCCAAAGGAAGGCGGGAGGTTTGGATACCTGAGCTCAAGAGCCCTGATTTGTTTTGTGTGGGCTGGCACAGCTGCAATCTCAATATTGATACGTTGCTTGGGGATGTCGGGACGCTCCTGTGCGGTAACAACTTTTATCTGCCATGTATGGACAAGGATGGCATCAGCATCATATTCACCAGAAGAATCAAGGTGTACCGGTTTCGGTTCGCCAATCTCAACATCAACTCGGTAGGCACAGGTAATGGCACGCTTCAAACGCTCCCCTAATCCTTGGAGCAAGCTGGGATCGAAGTCGAATCCACCGCAGAAATCAAGATCCTCACTGGCACGCTCGGCACCATAACAGAGACGCAGACAAGTTCCGCCTTGAAAGGTGAGATGTTTCAGTAAGCCTGCTTCATCGAGTGCATTGATGATCTCAAAGTGGAGAAGCTCCTTTTCGATAACAGGGAGCATGACCCCTCTGCCAGCATCTTGGGCGATTAAGCGGGCGAAAGCCAGGAAATCCTGGCTTGATGGAGATGATTCAGGCATGTGTATTCTCCTTTTCCATAACCATGTTCAGGTTCCTTCCGACACGTTTGAGGCTTTCCAGTGCATATTCCTCTGTTGCGAGAGGAATTGTGTGCCCGGGGCGCTTAATGGTTCTTGAGATGATTTGGAGGGGGGTGCTAGAAGTATGGACGAACTCAATAACACCATAGGGAGTCTTGAATTCCCCTTTTCGTCCTGTGGTCATGAGCGTAACCCTGTCAATGGGGATTTGCGAGATACGCCCCCATTGAGAGAGAGCGGATTCCAGGCTTTCAAAAACATATTCACCACGACGCAGGGCAAGAGCAACATCTTCAATGGTGGTTGCGCCTATATTCCTACTGTGCGCGAATACATACACCCCTTGGGCTGCTCGAACGAGAACGCCGCTTGCTACCAGGCGCTGTAAAGAGGTGTTAAGCATTGCATCGCCAGTCAAGCCAAGGATTTTTGCCAGGTCCTGTTTACAGTACACGTAGCGTCCACGCCTGTCCCAATTAAGGAGCACTTTGATGACATCATTTGTACGCACGTTTACCTTCTCACTAGAAACCTATTGCAGTTGCTGTTCATTAAGCGGTTGGAGTTGTTATCCATTAACCTGCCTGGATTCAATCAGTAGACAATTATAATACAATACTGTGTAGTAAATGTCCATTAAAGGATACTATTGTATAGCGCCATCAATTTCTCCTCCTATGGCACACATTGCATGCACATACATCATATTACGCCTTTGGTTGCATGGTATTTGATCATTTCTTTAATCAAGGGTTTGCATTTTATTCCGAAGTTTTTGTCCCCCCATTCGGCAGCAACGGCACTATTTCCATCATTCGAGAATAGAATAGTGATATCATCAGGGACGCAAGGAAATGGACGATTTTATGGTGCAAGGAGGTGCTCAAAAAACAATTCCCAGGCAAGAAAGTTCGTTGTAAACAGTTAGTCTAACAACCAGCGAAGGGAGTAAAGGTGGAGGCCTTCTTCAAATTCAAGGAATATGGGACAAATTATCGCAGAGAGATAGTCGCGGGTTTGGTCACCTTCGTGACCATGGCGTACATCATCATCGTCAATCAACAAATCCTAAGCATGACAGGTATTCCGGCTGGAGCCGTAACTCTAGCGACCTGTATCGCAGCTGCCATCGGTACTTTGATGATGGTACTTGCAAATGTGCCGTATGCACAGGCGCCGGGCATGGGCTTAAATGCCTTCTTTACCTTTACCGTGTGCTTCGGTTTAGGGTTCAGTTGGCAGCAGGCTTTGGCAATGGTGCTTATCTGCGGCGTCATCAACTTCGTTATCACCGTAACGAGGGTCCGGAAATTCATCATCGCATCGATACCTAAAGTGCTACAGTGCGCCATCGGCGCCGGTATCGGTATCTTTATCGCATATATCGGAATTAAAAATGCGGGCTTGCTCAGCTTCACGAGCGATCCGGGGACGTATGTAGCGCTCGGAGACGGCGACCCACTGACCACGACGATTATCGCCGGATCAGGCACGATACCTGGCATTGTCAGCATCAACACCATTCCTCTCATCATGGGCGTCGTAGCGCTTATAATCATGGGCGTCCTGATGGTACTTAAGGTACCGGGAGCCATCCTTATCGCAATAGTTGCCTCAACCCTTCTTGGCATACCTTTTGGTTTGGTAAACTTTGAGTTCGCGACGTATTTCAAAGAACTAGGCAGCAATTTCGGAGAACTTGGCGCGGTATTCGGCCAATCGGTAATCGCAATCCCCTCGCTGTTTGCAGATACCGGCAAGATCATCATTGTGATTGCCACCATCTTCGCCTTCTCGCTGACCGACACTTTTGACACCATCGGCACCTTCATCGGTACCGGCCGTTCAACCGGCATCTTCTCCGAAGAGGAGATCGACAATATCACCAAGACCCATGGTTTCAAGACCAGGCTGGAAAAAGCCCTTCTCGCCGACTCACTGGCAACCTTCTTTGGCGCGTTGTTTGGCACCTCGAATACGACGACCTATGTCGAGTCAGCTGCTGGTATCGCTGCAGGCGGTCGGACGGGCTTTACCGCATTGACGACTGCGGTCTGCTTCATTGCTGCGATGTTCTTTGCGCCGGTGGTGCAAGCCGTGCCTGGCTGGGCAACCGCGCCAGCGCTTATCATCGTCGGTGTATTGATGGCAGTCCCGCTGAAAGATATCAACTGGCATGATTTGACCGACGCCATACCTGCGTTCTTTGCCGCGATCACCATGGCATTCTTCTACAGCATCACGACAGGTATCGCCATCGGCTTTATCTTCTATTGCATCACGAAGCTTGCAACTGGTAGGTACAAGGAGATTCATCCAGTCTTGATTGTCATAACGCTGCTGTTCATCGCGAACTTTGTTATAACTGCGATTCTATAAGGTGACAATAATGGCTGAAGCATGGCCCGAGTGTTACACAGTAGAGATTGACGAGAGTTTTTCGCTACGTCTGCCGCTCATAACCGACGACAAAGGCTTTTCCATCTACGTCCTTGATCTGATGGGACAGGTTGAATGGAATAAATGCGTTGCAGCAAGCCTGTACGCGCGGCTGCAGGAGGAAGGGCATGAGTTCGACATCATCCTGACAGCCGAGGCAAAAGCCATCGCGCTTGCCGAGGAGCTTGCCGCTTGTTTTGGTCACAGCGAGTATGTGGTGCTGCGTAAGAGCCCCAAGCTCTACATGCAAAAGCCGATTGTGGTGGTAGAGGTTCAATCCATCACCACGAAAGCCTTGCAGCATTTCTATCTCGGAAGAGACAAGGCTGATCTGCTTAAAGGCAAACGGGTTTGTGTGTTGGATGACGTCGTCTCTACCGGCGGCACCATGCGGGCTATCTTTAATGTGGCAGACGAGATTGGCTCAACCATATCTGTCATCGCAACGGTGTTGACCGAAGGCGAGTCATATCACGGCAACTTTGCTGGCGTACCGCTTATCAGCCTTGGGATCATCCCACTACCGGGTTTCAGCAAGGTAATGCCGGAGTAATCCCCCGCATCTTTAACGGGGTACAGGAATTGGTACAGGAATTGAAAGGGCCGGCCGTTGAATCAACGGCCGGCCCTCCTACAAGGGTATTTTGTCACCCCGGGCTCGACCCGGGGCCTATCAGGCGAATAGTAAGTTGAGTGCGTGTGTTGTCGGGTACACTCGTGGCAATGACGTACTGATTTAGTCGTCTATCAGAACTTGGCAAGAATAACTGAGCCGTCGTTTCCACTTATGGATACCACAAAGCTCTTTGTCTCACCGTTCTCGTCTGTATACGATATGCCTCTTGATGGGATGGCGCCCGCAAACTCCATCCCGATAACCAAGGGCTTTTCTGGCTTCAGCTCTTCGGTCGAATATAACACGGCGCCTTTCACGAACACGAAATCCCCACCTTGTTCCTCATACGTGACCTTGAAGAACTGAAAGCCCTTTGCGTGCGCAGTTGTGGTAAAAAGGATATTGACCGCACCTGCAGCCGTAGGGACATTGGCGGTCGTATACGAGGTGTAGCCTTGCAAGGTTGTATCGGTAGCAAAGTCAACAGAAACCACAACCGGGTCGCCTCCGTCAGAACCACCACGTATCGTGGTGAGTAAATCGCATCCAGCCGCGAACAACAAAACGAGCGTTAACAGGAATACAAGCGGTATTCTACGTTTCTGCATTTCTCCTCCTCAAAACGGCTCCGAAAGCCAGTCGTTGTAAGCATGCGACCATCTAGAACGCGCTGCAACCCAAAAAGCATACCACAATACAAGCCTTCTGAAATACTGGTATTCCTCAGAAGATATAATAGAGACACAATCGGGACACGCCTGCAACGGGCATTTATCAGGCCTTTAACAATCGAGAGACAAGTTTGAAATGTGCGTTCATGAGCGCTTATTTGCAGTATAATTGGCGGCTGTTTTGCGGGCATACATGCATGATACTGATGGGGGCGCAACGTGAAGAGCGTTGGCATTATTGAAATTGGCAGCACAGATTTAGACGAGATGAACAACACAAACGCAACTGAACTGGCTGGTACGAATTTTCTTGAACTTGATGGCGTAATCAAGCACTACCACACAGGCGAGGTGCTGGTAAAAGCTGTTGATGGCGTGAGTTTTTCGGTTGGAAAAGGGGAACTGGCGATTGTCATGGGCCCCAGTGGGGCAGGGAAGTCCACCGTACTCAACATCCTCGGGGGTATGGACACGGCAGACGGCGGGCGTATCCTCGTCGATGGCACGGATATCGCGACCTTCAATGCAAAGTCCCTTACACAATACCGTCGCACCAGCGTTGGTTTTGTCTTCCAATTCTATAACCTCATACCCAATCTTACGGCATTCGAGAATGTCGAACTTGCGGCGCAGATATGTCCAAACCATCTTGATGCAGCCGAGGTGTTGGAACGGGTGGGGCTGGCAGACAGGCTCGATAATTTCCCCTCACAGCTCAGCGGGGGAGAGCAACAGCGGGTCGCCATCGCACGAGCTCTTGCCAAGAATCCCAAGATGCTTTTATGCGACGAACCTACCGGCGCGCTCGACTCCACCACAGGAAAAGTCATTCTCGGCCTGCTTCAGGATGCAAGCAGGATCCATGGCATCACGGTTGTCATCGTCACGCATAACCAGGCCCTTGTCCCTATGGGCGACCGCATCATCCATATCAATAATGGCCGTGTCGAGCGTACATACCAAAACCTCGAGCCGTTATCTATCGAAGCTATAGACTGGTAACGCTCGTCCATGGCTCGCAGACCTTTTCTCGATTCCCTTTTCAGCCCCTTTCTCCGAAGCGCGCTACGGCAGGTGCGCGACACCTTGCCACGCTTTCTTTCGATACTGCTCATCACCGTGCTCGGTGTGGCGTTTTTTTCGGGGTTGCGTCTTACGGGGCCGTACATGGAGGCCTCGGCTGAAAAGTGGCTCGACGAGCGTAATTTTATGGATATCCAGATCTATTCCACCATGGGCTTTGACGATGACGACATCCACGCCCTGCGCTCCACTCCTGGCATACTCAACGTGAGCCCTGGCTATCACACCAATGTCCTTGTTAAACGTAACAATTCTGAGACCAGTGTATTGTTCCTCTCGCTGGATCTCGGGATTAATACCCCCGAGCTCCTCAACGGCAGATTGCCTGCAAAACCCAACGAATGTCTGGCGGAGTCGGAATGGTTTGGTGATACCGATGCACGCCTCGGTGATACCGTGCAGGTCTTCTCTGGGACCTCAGATCCGCTCAACAACAGGCTTGCTATCAGCACTTATACCATTGTCGGTGTTGTCGACAGCCCCCTGTTCATGGCTGAGGACAGGGGAAACAGCGATATCGGCGCAGGCCATAACTCCTACTTTTTCCTTGTCCTGCCATCGGCTTTCACGTTTGAGCTGTACACGACCGTCTATCTTCAGATCGGTTTTGCCAGGGATTCTGCCGCGTTGTCGAGTGCTGTTCCGCCCTCGATTAACGATGCCTTAAACCAGCAGAGGTATCTTCCGTTCTCGCGGTTTGATGACGCATACCTCAAAGCGGTTGCTCCTATAGTCAAAGCCCTTGAGCAGACGGCTGAAGCACGAGGTGCAGAGCGCTATAAGAAGATCATGGATGAAGCGCGCAAGGAGCTTGATGACGCGCGCGCGAAGGTCAAGGACGGTTATCAGGAACTGCAGGATGCCAAAGACGAACTGGCGCAAGCCCGTATCGATCTTGAGAAGGGGCAGATTGAGCTTGATGAAGGCCGTGCAGATCTGGACGACGGCTGGGCTCAACTCGCTCAATCACGTAAAAAACTCGACGACGGCTGGGCCAAAAGCAATGCCTCCCGCCCCACACTCGATGTCGCCTGGGCAGAGATGAGGACCTCGCGCACAACACTTGATGAGAACTGGGCGCAGCTTGCCCTATCGCGCACAACTCTGGACGAAGGCTGGGCGGACTATGAGGAGCAGCGTTTGGGCCTGGAGTTTGCAGAGGCAAACGGCCTGCTCGATGAAATCCAGCTTGCCTATGCAAAGCTTATGTTGCAACAAGCCTATGAGGAACTTGAATATGGGGAGGCAGTATACGAGGGCGGCCGCATGCGCCTTGAGCTTGCCGAGATTGCCTATCAAAGCGGCTTAGCCGAGCTCAGGGCAGGTGAAGCAGCCTATCAGGACGGTGTAGCCGAGCTTCTGGCAGGCGAAGCTGCCTATCAGGAGGGTCTGGCAGGACTTGAGCAAGGAGAGGCATCCTTCGCTTCCGCTCTCGAGGAGTTCAACAAGGGCAAAGACGACTACGAAGCAGGCCTTGCCACCTTTGAGCAGGAGTATCCGGATGCTCTGGCTGAACTTGTTCAGGCAGAAGCTGACATCGCCCAGGCCGAGAAGGATCTGGAAGCATTGAAGCTTCCTAAATGGTACATCCTCGATCTTGACTCAAACGCTGGTTTCCGCAGCTATAAGCAGGAAAGCGAGCAGCTCAAGTCCATCGCAATAGTAATCCCTCTGCTGTTCTTCCTTATCGCGGCTCTCGTCTCCATGACCTCCATGACACGACTTGTCGATAAGGATCGTACGATCATCGGTACCTACAAAGCACTTGGGTATTCCAACATGGTCATCACCATGCGTTACCTCGCTTATGCCTTCTGCGCTTCGCTTATCGGCGGTATCCTGGGTGTTATCGTCGGATACAACCTGTTCCCGCCATTGATCTTCAATGCGTTTCACGCGATATACAGCGTGCCGCCAGCACCTCCGTTTTTCTCATGGCCCTATGCCATCCTCTCGATTGCTGTCGCACTGCTCAGCACCGTAAGCCCTGCCGTTTTTGTAACCCTGCGAACCCTGCGTGAAACCCCGGCCTCCGCCATGCGTCCGTTGGCGCCTCGCCCTGGCAAACGCATCATACTTGAGCGCATCAAACCATTATGGCGCCGTCTTTCCTTCCTCCATAAGATCACTGCGCGCAACCTTTTTCGCTATAAGAAGCGCGCATTGATGACCGTACTCGGCATTGCTGGCTGCACAGCGCTCATGTTCACTGGGTTTGCATTGAATGATTCCCTTGCTACGTTGGGCCCCAAGCAGTTTGGGCAGATCCAACGTTTTGATGTTGCCATCTCGTTCAACGTAAAGGCAGACCCTGAAGACCTTCGCGCTCTTTATGACTATGTCAACCGGTCAGCCGATTTCAGCTCTCATATGATGGCGCGCCGTGAGACCGTAGAGATCGTCGGCCCGCTCATGACCAAAGACCTTGCCATCCTCGTGCCCGAAGATCCTGGCAGTTTCCAGGACTATTATGCGATGCGACCTCGCGCCGCAAGCCTGCTCTCCAGGCCTGGGCAACCGTATTTACTTACCGACGACGGCATCTTCATCACGGAGCAGCTCGCCCGTCAGGCAGGCGTGGTGCTTGGCGATATCGTCACGCTGCGTACGTTTGATAACGAAGAAGCCCAATTCAAGGTAAGCGGTATCATCGAGAACTATGTGTACCACTATGCCATCATGACCCCTGCTGTCTACGAGCAGGCGTTTGGGCAGGCGCCTGAGTTCAATCAGATCCTTGGCCTGTTTGCCCCAGGAAGCACCGGTCTGCCCTCGACGGTAACTGGTTTTGAGGCGGTCAACGGCGTCGCGTACACGCAACGTTCCGCCGACTCCTTCGCCAACATTACCGACATTCTCGGCTTTGTAATGGCCATCCTTATCCTGAGCGCTGCGGCGCAGGCCTTTGTGGTGCTCTTCTCCCTCAACACCATCAACCGTGAAGAACGCGCCCGCGAGCTTGCCTCTATCAAGGTTCTCGGTTTCTTCAATCGTGAGCTCGCTACGTATATCTATCGCGAGGGCCTTGTCCTCACTGCGGTCGGCATCGTGCTCGGTCTCTTTTTTGGCATCGGCCTTGAGCGCTACATCATCAACACCATCGAAATCGACGTGTTCATGTTCAGCCGCGACATACTCTTCACCAGTTTCCTGTGGAGCGCTCTGTTCACAGCTCTCTTTGCCGTTATCGTCAACCTTCTCATCTATCGTCCACTTACCCGCATCGATATGGTCTCATCGCTCAAAGCGGTGGAATAGTCCAGGCTCTAGCACAATACGTCAAGAGCTGGGTTTTGTCACAGTTCATCAGGAGCCGGGTTTTACCACGGTCTGTCGTTGGTACTTGAGGATCAGGAGCTTGACCGCGTCACTGTCCGTTTGTATTTGAGGATCAGGAGGCTGACCGCGTCACCGTCCGTTTGTATTTGAGGATCAGGAGGCTGACGCAGATAAGGAACACGACACACACAACAGTCTCGATGATCGCCATCGCGTTGCCGCTTGATGGCAGGAGCCGCGTAAGGCCAAAATCGATGGCGCTCCGCACGTAAAGATCCAGACTGATATCAACAAAGCTTTGCAGATAATCCATGAGCTCGCCCAGCACCTGCTTGATAAACCGGTCAACCACAATCCGAACGACCACACCAAGGACGAGGACAAGCGACATGACGGCATTCATGACAACCACATACATAGAGCCTTTGACCACCGCGCCTCGTTTGACCGTTCTTTGTGCGTTGCCAAGAAAGCGCACGATCTTCGCGAAATAGATGATGATTGAAACTCCAAGGAGAAGCGTGACATGCAATGCAACGATGATTCCCAGCAAAACGTCTCCGCCTGCGCTGAGGGCGGCGGATGCAATAAAGACTATCGTAAAGATGATGGCTGCAAGGAGCAAAGCAAGGGAGGCAAGCACGATAACGATGATACAGTACACTTTGATGAAGATTGCGCCGCCAATGCGATAGGGCACAGGTCGCCCGAGAGCTCTTTTACTGTTGATAAAGATAAACCACAAGCCGGTGCATGGCAGCAATGAAAGCCCCAGAGCGATACAAGCCAACGCGATATACACGAGGTCAACCCCAAAGACACTGAGCACGGAGAACTGGATCTGGAAACTCTGGATCACCTTGTAAAGCTGTAAGAGCACGCCGAGAAAGGCGACAATACTCGTGATGAGCATAAGCGGGGAAGCCCCGACAGCTTTGACGAGATCAGCTACGGGGTTGGCAGCTGTCTGGCAAACAGTCGTCGGGATAAGAGCCACAGGGTCAGACGCCCCCAGCTGAATCGTAGTATCCCCACCCTGGGCGCCATGAACATCACGCTGTGCCATGGGTATTCCTCCATCCTTGCTGCCGCACAACAGGCAACGAACCAAATAAACGAGCTTCTTAAACCACTTGAACCCGTAAATCAACCAGCAACCAACAAAAAGCCGAACAACGAGCCTTGAAGTTCTTGCACTGCCTATGGTACTATACCCTAAACCGTTGAGAGGGAAGTAACGTCGGTGGCGCGCTCACAGAGAGCCAGGGATGCTGGAATCCTGGCAGAAAGCGAATCGGCAAATGGGCCCTTGAGGGCTGAGGCAAACAGCGAAAGCTCAGTAGTCTTGGACGTGCGCTCACGTAACAGAGCAGAGATGTGAAGGCATCTCGACGAGAGGGCAGCGCAAGCTGCCAAGCAGCGGTGGCACCGCAGGAGTTGAGGCTCTTGTCCCTGCAAATTCGTGGGAGACGAGGGCTTTTTTATATCCCAAACTCTCCAAGGCCATAGAAAGGAGAGCACCATGAGCACGAAAACCGTACCGTACAAGACCTATCTATCCGAAGACGAGATGCCCACGCATTACTACAATGTGCGGGCAGACATGAAGACCGACCATGCCCCGATCCTGCATCCGGGCACCTTGCAGCCCGTCACGGTGGCTGACATGGAACCGATCTTCTGCACCGAGCTTGCCAAGCAGGAACTCAATGACAAGGACCGCTACATCGAGATTCCCAAGGAAGTGCGTGATTTCTATTGCATGTACCGGCCTTCACCGGTCATACGCGCGTACTATCTTGAGAAGGCGCTTGGCACGCCAGCACGCATCTACTACAAGTACGAAGGCGGCAACACCAGCGGCAGCCACAAGCTCAACTCGGCGATCGCCCAGGCGTATTACGCCAAGGAGCAGGGGCTCGTCGGGCTGACCACCGAGACCGGCGCAGGGCAGTGGGGTACTGCCATGTCGATGGCATGCGTGTATTTTGACCTGGACCTTGACGTGTTCATGGTGAGGGTCTCATCCGAGCAGAAGCCGTATCGCAAGATCATCATGGAGACCTACGGCGCCAACGTCATCCCTTCGCCGAGCGAGACGACCAAGATTGGACGGATGATGTACGCAGATCCTGCGAACAGGGGAGGCTCCTTGGGCACGGCGATCAGCGAGGCGGTCGAAGTGGCTGTGAGTACCGAAGGCAGGCGTTATGTTCTCGGCAGTGTGCTCAACCAGGTCCTGATACACCAGTCCATCATCGGGCTTGAGGCAAAGATCGCACTTGAGAAACTTGATGAGTACCCTGACATCGTCATTGGGTGCGCAGGCGGCGGCTCCAATCTTGGCGGGCTGATGGCCCCCTTCATGGAAGACCGTTTGGCTGGGCGCAAGGCTCCTTA